>NZ_JACGVA010000069.1:0-160353 GCF_014076985.1 Colwellia sp. MB3u-8 | reverse complement strand
CGTGTTAGCGCCGATGGTAGTGTGGGAGTTCCCATGTGAGAGTAGGACATTGCTAGGCTTCTATTTAGAGAAACCCGTAGCTGACGCTACGGGTTTTTTGCTTTCTGGGATTTGATAAATAAAGCGAGTTAGCTTGCTGCAATCTCAAAGGCTACAAAGCGTTATAGTGGTTTAAACTTCGTTATACATCACGGCAATTCACATATTTACACTTTAGAGATCTTTAGTTAAAGCTACTTTTTTGAGTTTTAATTTTTCATGGTTAATAGCAATTAAATATAATTGCTATAACATCAGTTTTTGATCAATAGTTAATATTACTGCTAGTTAAAGGTCTTCGTCTAAATTGACCTTGTTCTGTTGTTTAAATCAAAAATACCCTCCAAAAAACACTGTCACAGTCATTAAATTTTTGACATATAATTAGCGTCAGTAGCTGCTATGAGTGTTATGTTATAAGTTCATTTCTCTATATTCTATTTTTGTATAAAAAAGCCGTTTTTATTCTTTTTACTTCACCATAAATCAGTTTATTATGACATCATTGATTAGTAATAGGTGTATTGCCAGATGTCGCCAGAACCACAAAAATTAAACCAAACAATGCTAGATACCAACCAGTTGGCATCTTTTCAACAAAGCATCAACAATCTTTCTCCACTTCAATTAGCGTGGGCTAGTGGCTATTTGGCCGCTAAAGCCGAAAATGTTACTAATGCTACAGTTCCCGCGGCCATTGCAAGTGCTGCTCCAACAACTTTAACTATTTTGTATGGCTCGCAAACAGGCAATGCTAAAGGTGTTGCTAAGAGTTTAGCGGCTCAAGCCAGTGCTCAAGGTTTGAATGTTGAATTGAAAAGTATGGGAGAGATTAAGCCCAAGGCAATTAAAAACATTACTCACTTACTGATAGTAGCGAGTACCAATGGTGAAGGTGAAGCACCAGACGATGCTATTGCATTACATGAATTTTTGTCTTCAAAGAAAGCGCCTAAACTTGATCATTTGAATTATAGTGTTTTGGCACTGGGTGATACCAGTTATGAGCTTTTCTGCCAAACAGGTAAAGATTTCGATCTGAATTTAGAAAAATTAGGCGCAAAAAGAATTGCACCTCGATTGGATTGTGATGTTGACTATGATGAGGCCGCTAATACTTGGTCAGCTACTGTCATTACTCAGGTTAAAACCCTGCTTAGTAGTGAGGCTAGCGCTAGCAATGTAGTGGCATTAGCCAGCGTAAACAGCACAGAAGAACTTTATACCAAGCAAAAGCCATATACTGCTGAACTATTGCTTAGCCAGAAAATTACCGGTCGTGATTCAGCTAAAGATGTACGACATGTTGAAATAGATTTAGGTGACTCAGGGTTAACTTATCAAGCCGGTGATGCCTTAGGTATTTGGTTTGAGAACTCTGTTGCACTAGTAGATGAGCTTATTACGGAACTAGGGTTTGATGATCAAGAGAAAGTCTCTGCAGGTGATGAAAGCATAGCACTTGGTGAAGCATTAAAGACAAAGTTTGAAATAACTCAAACCTCAATTCAATTTGTTAATTTCTGGGCAGAAAAATCACAAGCGATTAATTTGCTTGATATATTAGATGATAAGAGTGCTATGCGAGAGTATGCCGCTAATCATCAAGTCATTGACGTGGTTAAATCTGCGCCATTACCGAATGAAGTTAAGTTAAATGCTCAAGAATTTATAGACGCGTTACGAAAAATAACGCCAAGACTTTATTCTATCGCGTCCTCTCAAAGCGAAGCGGAAGAAGAAGTACATTTAACCGTTGGGCTTGTTCAGTATCAGACTGAAGAGGCCAACCGTCAGGGTGGTGCGTCTGGATTTTTAGCCAATGGTGTTGAAGAAGGTGGTGAAGTTAAGGTGTTTGTTGAGCACAATGACAACTTTCGTTTACCAGCAAATAATGAAACACCCGTGATTATGATCGGTCCAGGTACTGGTGTTGCGCCATTTAGGGCCTTTATGCAAGAACGTGAAGCCACGGAAGCCATAGGCGATAATTGGTTGTTTTTTGGTGACCAAACGTTTACTCAAGACTTTCTTTATCAAGTTGAATGGCAAGGCTACCTTAAGTCAGGCTTGTTAACCAAAATAGATTTAGCCTTTTCTCGTGATCAAGCGGAAAAAATTTATGTGCAAGATAGATTATTAGAAAATGCGGATGAAGTTTTTTCATGGTTAGAGCGAGGTGCACATATTTACGTTTGTGGAGATATGAGCCGAATGGCAAAAGATGTTGAGGCGGCTTTATTAACTATTATTGCCAATAAAGGCCAATTATCAGCAGAACAGGCAAATGATTACTTAAAAGATTTACGTAACGCTAAGCGTTACCAGAAGGATGTATACTAATGACTGATTTAACTAAAAAAGATCAAGCAAAGGGCCCTTTAATTGTCGAAGGAAAACATGCCGATAATGAAAGGTTAAAAGCGGAAAGTAATTACTTACGTGGCACCATTGTCGATGATTTAAAAGACCATGTTACTGGTGGGTTTACCGCTGATAACTTTCAGTTGATTAGAACACACGGTATGTATCAGCAAGATGATCGTGATATTCGTAATGAGCGTACTAAGCAAAAACTTGAACCACTACACAATGTCATGCTGCGTGCTCGTATGCCTGGTGGCATTATCACGCCAACACAATGGTTAGGTATTGATCAATTTGCTCGTGAAAAAACTAGTTACGGCAGTATTCGTATCACTACCCGTCAAACGTTTCAGTTTCACGGTGTGTTGAAGCCAAATATTAAGTTAATGCACCAAACACTGAATCATTATGGTATCGACTCTATTGCTACGGCAGGTGATGTAAACCGTAATGTGCTTTGTACGACGAATCCAGTTGAGTCAGAGCTACATCAAGAAGCGTATGAATGGGCTAAAAAAATTAGTGAACATTTGTTACCTAAAACACGCGCTTATGCGGAAATTTGGTTAGATGGTGAGAAAATTGAAGGGGGTACAGAAACCGGTGAAGTAGAGCCGATTTTAGGTCCGAACTATTTGCCACGTAAATTTAAAACTACGGTAGTTATTCCACCACATAACGATGTTGACGTACATGCTAATGATCTAAACTTTATTGCTATCGCTAAAGACGGCAAACTGGTTGGCTTTAATGTGTTGGTCGGTGGTGGTTTAGCGATGACCCATGGCGATAAATCTACTTACCCACGTAAGGCGGATGATTTTGGTTATGTTGAGTTAGCTAAAACCTTAGATGTTGCTAGTGCAGTAGTTACTACTCAACGAGATTGGGGTAACCGTGTTAATCGTAAGAATGCGAAAACAAAATACACCCTAGATCGTGTGGGTGTCGAGGTCTTTAAGGCTGAAGTTGAGCAACGTGCCGGTATCACTTTTGCAGAAAGTCGTCCTTATGAATTCACCAGTCGAGGCGATCGTATTGGTTGGACTGAAGGCTTTGATGGTAAGCATCATTTAGCATTATTTATTGAGAATGGACGTCTGCTTGATAAGCCCAATTTGCCATTAAAAACGGGTGTGGCTGAAATTGCGAAAATCCACAAAGGCGATTTTCGTATGACCGCCAACCAAAATTTAATTGTTGCGGGTGTGGCAAGCGAAGACAAAGCTGACATTGAACGCTTAGCACGCGCACATGGCTTAATGGCTGACAGTGTTTCTGTGCAGCGTAAAAGTTCAATGGCCTGCGTATCTTTTCCTACTTGCCCGTTAGCAATGGCTGAAGCGGAAAGGTATTTACCTGGTTTGGTGACTGATGTCGAAGCTATATTAGCGAAGCACAATGTCGCTGATGAAAGTATTATTTTACGAGTAACAGGCTGCCCGAATGGCTGTGGACGCGCCATGTTGGCCGAAATTGGGTTAGTCGGTAAAGGTCCTGGCAAATACAATATGCATTTAGGTGGTAATGTTGCCGGTACGCGCATACCTAAAATGTATAAAGAAAACCTTAGTGAAGAAAATATTTTACAAGAGATTGACAGTCTAGTGGCACGCTGGGTGGCTGAGCGTAACTCAGCCGAGGCTTTTGGTGATTTTGTGATTCGAGTCAGTATTGTTGATGAAGTTAAAGTTAGCAAGTGGGATTTTCATGACTAAGATTATTACAGCGAGTACAGCTCCGCTGATCAGTAATAAATTTCCAGCGTCATTACCAGAACCTTGGTTAAAGCAGTGGAACGAATTATTAGAAAAGCAGTCGGCAAGCCAACGCGTAGAATGGGCAATGGAAAATTTACCCGCGCAATTTGTTTTATCGTCGAGTTTCGGTATTCAATCTGCGGTAATGCTACATATGCTGACCCAAATTGAACCTAATATACCGGTATTAATAACTGATACTGGGCATTTGTTTCCTGAAACCTATCAGTTTATTGAGCAATTAACAAAGCGCTTAAAGTTAAACTTACAAGTGTTTAGTGCGAAAGAAAGTGCGGCATGGCAACAAGCTAAGTTTGGTCAAGAGTGGGATGGCGATGAAGACTCGTTAAAAGCTTATAATCGCCGTAACAAAGTTGAGCCATTAGAACGTGGCTTAAGTGAGTTGCAAGCGGGTACTTGGTTTTCTGGCGTTCGTCGCCAGCAATCTAGTCACCGTGAAGGTTTATCGGTAGTCAGTATTTTACGAGGGCGCTTTAAAGTGCACCCGATTATTGATTGGAGCAATAAAGACGTGCATGAATACTTAACGGCAAATAATTTACCTTATCACCCGTTGTGGGAAGAAGGTTATGTTTCAGTGGGCGATGTACATAGTACGCGACCATTAACTGTTGGTATGGATGAGAGCGACACACGTTTCTCTGGTATGCAAAGAGAGTGTGGTTTACACACTGACGGTGATGGCATTTAAGGTCATTACAATAAATAGAATGCGCAAGCCGCATTCTATTTATTGTCTAACTTATTCATTTAATTAATCTGTCGATAACAAAAATCTTATCCCTGTTCTTAAGCCATAAACTTCCTAGCTTTCTATAGCAAAATTTTCTGACAATTGCGTTTTAATTAGGGTTAAATAATGCTCGTTTTCATCATCAGTAACTAAGTGAGCGAGTTCTGTGCCAATGGGAGTGAACTTATAAAAAGTGAGTATGCAATCAGCTTTTTTTGCGACAAAGTTAAGTTGTTTACCATGATAATTAAATTGAATTTTTTCTCCTTTGGCAAAGGAGTGGCTTTCTGTTTCTTGTTCAAACATTAAGTGGTTATCGGCTAGGGTTAAGATGTCAGCGTAGCTCAATCCCATCTGGTTAAGATCGAGCCGTTGTTGTCGCTGTTTATTAAACAAATTGAATAATTTGGGGATTTGATAAGCGCCACTAATGACACGAATATTTTTTTTACGTGCATCAGTCATCGCGACACTGCAAGCTTTTGCCAACAGCTTTGCTTCAGTGATACTCATGGTTCTAAATGCTTGTAATGTTTTTAGTGAAAAAGAGCCAGGTTGAGATACTTCACCGGCTAAAATTTTCGCCCATAAGTCTTGCATATTTTTATTACTAATACTTTCAGCAAGTGTTAAAAAAGAGCTAAACCAGTCTTGATCAGCTCTGTCGGTAATTGTCTCATCCGAGCAATACTGAACAGCGCGTACAATGATAGCTTCCATATTTTGTTGTTTTCTTAACTGGTCGAGTTTCTTTCGTCGGTTGGCTCTTTCTTCCAAAGGGACTTGTTTGGTTTCTGGTGAAAATGCAGCGCTAAGTGAAAACTTTTTTGCCAGTACTAATAATTGTTTTTGTGAGGAAGCGTTGACGTTTGCATGAGCATTATTTTTAGGTGTGAAGGTTTGTTCATCATGTTCGACAATAGCGGGTTTACTTTGCTCTACAGGATGCTCAATTATTTTATTTTGATCAATCGAATTCGACATCAGTTGTATCCCTTAAAACTATCACAAATTGGGAAAATGCTGGAAATTCCAACATAATATCGCCAAAAAATTATTATAGCGTAAATATAAATTTTACTCATGTCCTTATGTTTTTAACTTTTTTTTAACAAAGAGTAAAATATTAACTTGAATGTATTCGTGTTTAAGTTTACGTCAGTATGTTTTTTGTACATACAAATGATTTATGACTAACAGTACTTTAAAATGATAATATTATTAAAACGAAATGTTGAATAATTTTATTCCGACTTTTATTATGTAGCTACTATATGAAGACATTTTTTAACAAAATGAATATTCAATAAAACTCTACTAGTAACTTTTTGCTAGTGCTTTGAGGATGATATGCAAGTTTTTGACAATACTAACGATGACTTTCTGTTTATCGACGATAGTGATGAAGATGAAATATTTGATTCAGCTATAAGGGATACTTGGAAAGTCTTAATTGTTGATGATGATCCTGAAATTCATTCAGTAACCAAGTTGGCCTTATCCGACTTGGTTGTTTTAGGTCGACATTTAGAATACCTGCATGCTTATTCAGGTCACGATGCCTGCAAACTTATTGAAGAGCATGAAGATATCGTTTTAGTTTTGCTCGATGTGGTAATGGAAAGTGACGACGCTGGTCTTGTTGTCGTCAAGCACATACGCGAAGTATTAAAACGTGATGACATTCGTATTGTGTTACGCACCGGCCAGCCGGGCTATGCACCAGAAGAAAGTGTTATTAAAGATTACGATATAAATGACTACAAAACAAAAACTGAATTAACTCGTCGTAAATTAGTGACAACCGTTTATGCCGCTGTTCGCTCATATCAGCAAATTGACTCTGTAACTCAGTATAGAAAGGGTTTAGAAAAAATCATTGGCGCTGCTGCCAACTTGTTAGAACTGCGTACGATTCATGATTATGCTAGTGGCGTGTTAGCTGAGCTTATAACGCTAGTGGATACTAGTAGTGCTATTTTTTGCGCTCGCGGACAAGGGATTGTAGAGGGGGCTGATGATTTAAGTTTGTATGTTATTGGCCAAATCGGTTTAGTTGAAGCGAAAGTAAATCAAAAATTAACGGCATTGGAAAATCAAGATACCGCTAGTCAAATTAATAGTTGTTTTCAACAAAAACAGCACTTTTTCACTGTCGACTCTACCTCATTTTATTTCGCTAGTGGTGGCTTTAGAGCCGTCATTCATTTAGAGCTTACTCGAGCCTTAACGAGTATTGAAATCCAACATATCGAAGTTTTTCTCACCAATATTGCCACTGGCTATGAAAACGTTCATCTATTTCAAAAACTGCGTAATGCGGCTTACAAAGATTGGTTAACTGAACTGCCCAATAGATTAGACTTTGTCAATTTATTGGATGACTTCTGTCAAAGTGTTGATGACAAGTTGGTCACTGCACTGGTTGATCTTAATCATTTTAGTGATATCAATGATGGCTTAGGTCAAGATATTGGTAACCAGCTTTTAATGGCAGTATCTAGACGTATTCAAGCATTAAGTGCAAATAATCATGTGGCAAGGATTGGTGCTGATGTATTTGGTATTATTGGTGCAAAGAAATGGGTTAATCCTGAAATATTAACCGCGCTGTTTAGTGAGCCCTTTACTGTTGGTGAACAAAATCTACTTATTAGCGCCTGTTTTGGTTTTTGTTCTAAAGGCTCAGCAGGCTCGCGTGGTGTCAAAGTACTGAATCAAATTAATATTGCCCTTAATTTGGCCAAAAAATCTTTGCATGAACCTTATGTTTATTATCATCAAGAAATGGAAGATAAAACACTTTGGCGCTTAAGTATGATTAGGCAATTACGCACTGATTTTGCTGAACATCGTTTAGAGCTTTGGTATCAACCACAGTTAAGTTTAATCACGGGCAAAATTATTGGTGCTGAAGCCCTGCTGCGTTGGAAAACAGCCGAAGGCAAGTTTATTTCACCCGCTATATTTATTCCATTGGCAGAGTATTCTGGTTTGATCATTGAGATTGGCAACTGGGTTGTCGATCAAGCATGCCAGCTGTTAAATAGACTGGCAGCGAGCAAATTTATCGAGGTCAGTATTTCGGTTAATGTGTCGATTCCTCAGTTTAAACGCGATAATTTTGTCGACACGGTTATTGAGATAGCGAAGTCGCATAAAGTTGATCCCAGTAAATTGGAATTAGAAATCACCGAAAATGTTTTAATGGATGAACCTCAGGTGATTATCGATGCGCTAGTGAGATTAAAAGCGCAGGGCATTAGTATTGCACTTGATGATTTTGGTACAGGTTTTTCATCGTTAAGCTATTTACAAAAACTACCTTTGGACAGATTAAAAGTTGATCGCTCTTTTGTCAGTGCTATTGCCGAGCCAGGTGGTGCAATTATAGCCGATACCATTATCAACTTAGGCAAGCAAATGAACTTAAAAGTCATTGCTGAGGGCATTGAAAACAGCGAACAAGAATCAGAACTAAGAGCTTTGGGCTGTGATGAAGTACAAGGTTTTTATTATGCTAAGCCAATGCCAGCTGACGAGTTCTTCACTTGTTTAGAGAGAATAAATCGATAGAGTATATTATTGGCAATATTCGGTTTAAAGCACTTGATCTACAAGTGCTTTTTTTTGTGTCAATCTCTACAGTTAGCCTTAGTGTTTAAAATACAAAAAAAGTTAAGCATAAAGCCCAACAAGCCAAGCCTTCACAGATATAAAACCCCGACAAAATATCAACTATTCAAACACTTCCAAGTAAAACTGCAATATCCATGGCGGTAATAGGATGAAGGGAAAAGCAGGTTTTAGCATTCTCAGCGATGTATTCTGTTTAGGCGTTGTAAGTTAATTGTTTGTAAAACATACGATAAATACAGTAAAGTTATGAGTGCTAGCTTAAGTTTTTTCACTCTAAGCTAGTCATCAAGAGCAATAACGATAGATAAAACTACAGCTGAGGTATGTATGGATATTAATAAAATAGCGGAGCAAAATTATGATTGGGTTGAACGCATGGGTTGGCACAATAAGACCACGTTGGAAGCATTAGCTTTAGTCGCCTCAGAGGTCGGTGAAGCGATAAATGAATGTCGCGGTGCAAAGCCGACTGACAATTTTAAAGAAGAGTTAGCCGATATTGTGCTGAGAGTTTTAGACATTGCGCATTGGCAAGGTATAAATATGGAGCAAGCGTTGCTAGATAAAATGAAAAAAAATGAGCAAAGAGGCACCCGCGGTCGCATTAAATGAAGGCCTAAATAAAATTAATACACTTAATTAAAACGCTTGTTTAAAAATATTTGCTTTCCCTTTCCTTTCAAGGCAAACTCAGTATCACTTTATTTCTTTTACTTATTGGTTATACCTAATGAGTAAGCTAAATATTCACACGCTTGGTAGTAATCTATGATTACGCATTACCAGTCAATCGACCCACAAAAAGTCAGGAGAGTAGGCATGTTATTTCAAGGCAAAAGCCTTTCTGCCCAATTGTTAGATGACGGCATTGTCGAATTTAAATTCGATGCGCAAGGTTCAGTTAACAAGTTTGATCAGGCAACGTTTAAAGAATATATCGCAGTAGTCGATGCGATTAATAATTGCAGTGAAGCTAAAGGGGTACTCGTTACTTCTGGTAAGTCTTCTTTTATTGTTGGTGCTGATATCACCGAGTTTTTAGCAGTATTTAAAAAACCGGAAGATGAATTACTACCTTGGGTAAAAAATGCCTCTGATATTTTTGATTCATTTGAAGATATTAATCTACCTACGATTGCTGCTATTAACGGCTTCGCTTTAGGTGGCGGTTGTGAAATGACCTTGGCTTGTGATTATCGTATTGCAGACACCTCATGTTCAATCGGTTTACCAGAAGTGAGCTTAGGTTTAATACCTGGCTTTGGTGGTACCGTGCGTTTACCACGTGTCATTGGCGCTGATAATGCCATTGAGTGGATGTCGACAGGCCGAGCTTTTAAAGCTGAGCAAGCGATGGCGGTAGGTTTACTTGACGCTGTAGTTGCACCAGAACATTTGCGCGAAGCGGCACTGAAAATGTTAAACCAAGCGATTGCGGGCAAACTAGATTGGCGCGCAAAACGTCAACCTAAACTTGAAGCATTAAAGCTTTCTCCAGTAGAAACTATGATGACCTTCAATACCTGTAAAGGTATGATCGCGGCTAAGGCCGGTAAACATTATCCTGCACCTATGGTGATGGTTAAAACGATCGAAGCGGCAGCAGGTTTAGACCGTGCAGGCGCAATGGCATTAGAAAACGCAGGGTTTGCAAAATTAGCGAAAACTGATGCTGCTACTGCACAAATTGGCCTATTTATGGCTGATCAAGTGGTTAAAGGTAAAGCGAAAAAAGCCGGTAAACAAGCGACGAAGGCAGTCAATAAAGCGGCTGTTTTGGGTGCAGGTATTATGGGCGGTGGTATTGCATACCAGTCTGCTTATAAAGGCACGCCAATTATCATGAAAGATATTAATGACCAAGCACTTGATTTAGGTCTTACTACGGCTGCGGGTATTTTAACTAAACAAGTTGAACGTGGCCGCATGAACGTCAAGAAAATGGCTGGCGTACTCAATAGCATCACACCGTCACTAAGTTATGACAGTCTTAAAGGTGTTGATATTGTTGTTGAAGCTGTAGTTGAAAATCCGAAAGTAAAAGCTATGGTGTTGGCAGAAGTTGAAAACCATGTTGATGAAGACACTATTGTGACTTCAAATACCTCAACAATTTCAATTGATTTACTAGCCGAAGGCCTTAAACGCAAAGATAAGTTTTGTGGCATGCATTTCTTCAACCCGGTAAACAAAATGCCATTAGTTGAAGTTATTCGTGGTAAAGCTACCTCTGATGAAACCGTGGCTGCTGTTGTTGCTTACGCAGCTAAAATGGGTAAATCACCCATCGTGGTAAACGACTGTCCTGGTTTTTACATTAACCGTGTTTTATTCCCATACTTTGCTGGCTTTAGCCAATTAGTGCTTGAAGGTGCTGATTTCGTTGCCGTTGATAAAGTCATGGAAAAACAATTTGGCTGGCCAATGGGCCCGGCATACCTTCTTGATGTGGTTGGTATTGATACCGCTGATCATTGTACGGGTGTTATGTCATCGGGTTTCCCAACTCGTATGTCAAAAATTGATAATGACCCAGTAAGTGCTTTATATAATAAAGACCGTCTTGGCCAGAAAAATGGCAAAGGCTTCTACGATTACGGTAAAGACAAACGCGGTCGTCCAACCAAAGTTGCAGCACAAGTGGCTTATGACTTGTTTTCAGGTGTAGAGAAAAAAGACTTTACCCAAGAAGAAACTATTGCTCGCTTGATGATCCCTATGGTGAATGAAGTGGTGCGCTGTTTAGAAGAAGGTGTGGTTGATACTGCAGCTGAAGCTGATATGGGCTTAATTTACGGTTTAGGTTTTCCACCATTTAGAGGCGGTCCAATTCGCTATCTAGAAACATTAGGCTTAGATAACTTTATCGCTATGGCAGATAAATATGCGCATTTAGGCGAAATTTACCAAGTTACTGATGGTATGCGCGAAATGGCAAGATCTGGTCAATCATATTTTACAACCGATGTTAAAACTAACAGCGTTAAAACAGCTTAGGCGAAGGAGAAAATCATGAAAGAAGTCGTTATTGTCGATTGCATCCGTACCCCAATGGGGCGCTCAAGAGCGGGTGTTTTTCGTAATGTTCGTGCTGAAACATTATCAGCACACTTAATGCAACAATTGTTAATTAGAAATCCAAATCTAGATCCTGCATTAATTGAAGATATTATTTGGGGTAACGTTAAGCAAACTAAAGAGCAAGGTTTCAATATTGCTCGTAATGCGCAACTGTTAACGGATATTCCAAAGTCTACCGGTGCTGTTACTGTGAATCGCTTATGTGGTTCATCAATGCAAGCGCTACATGATGCAACCACTAACATTATGGCCGGTCAAGGTGATGTGTTTTTAGTGGGTGGCGTTGAGCACATGGGGCATGTACCTATGATGTACGATGTTGATTTTGATCCCGCATTGAGCAAGCATATTTCTCGTGCGGCTGGCAACATGGGCTTAACCGCTGAGTTGCTAGGTATGCAACACGGCATTACGCGTGCTGAGCAAGATGCCTTTGGTGCTCGCTCTCATCAGCTTGCGCATAAAGCCATGCTTGAAGGTCGTTGGGCTAATGAAATCGTACCCACCTTAGGTCATGACGCTATGGGCGCTTTAACGCTTATCGAACATGATGAAGTTATTCGTCCTGAAACGACCATTGAAAGCTTATCAGCATTGCGTCCGGTATTTGATCCCGTTAATGGCACAGTAACCGCGGGTACTTCTTCTGCACTTTCTGACGGCGCTTCTGCGATGTTAGTGATGTCAGCAGAAAGAGCCAAAGCGATGGGCTTAACACCACGGGTTAAAATTCGTGGTATGGCTATCGCAGGTTGTGATCCATCAACCATGGGCTTTGGTCCAGTGCCAGCCACCAAGAAAGCATTACAACGTGCGGGCTTAACATTAGCTGATATTGAACTAGCTGAGTTTAACGAAGCCTTTGCTGCACAAGCACTGTCATGTGTACGTTCATTAGGTTTAGAAGATAAAATGGATGACATGATTAACCTTAACGGTGGCGCAATCGCTTTAGGTCACCCACTAGGTTGTTCAGGTACGCGTATTTCAGGGACCTTAATTAACTTGATGGAAGCACAAGATGCTAACATTGGTTTAGCAACTATGTGTATTGGTTTAGGTCAAGGTATCGCAACGGTATTTGAAAGAGTGTAGTTTTCACTTTTTAGCGTGAACTTTTGAGTTAACGCTCTACGCTAACCTGATGAATAAAAGCCCAACATTTGTTGGGCTTTTATGTGTTCATACTGCTCTTAGATATCTTATTTTTCAATGTCTGAGAGCCTCTTTATGATGACTCCAGCATTATTAAGTAACTTACTTACTTTTTTCACGCTTCATTATTTTCAATACGATACAGTACGACATCTACATCATCTAGCGGTGAGTCGGTATGACTATAATCTTTGATATATTCCATACCCAGCTTTTTCATTATCGCAATTGAGCCAAGATTATCTTTTACGGCAATGGCACTAAAGCTTTTATTTTCTGGTTGCTTAGCCAGTACCTGTTGAAGATGAATCGCTGCTTCACTGGCATAACCTTTACCCCAAGTGGACTGTAAAAAACGCCAGCCTAATTCAATGTCATGCCAAATAGGCTGGTTGGAGAAAAAGTCCATCGGGCGCACTAAAATCCAGCCAATTTCGGCTTGAGTTGCTATCACGGTAACTTTCCATAAGCCCCAGCCTTTTTCTATATTTTTATAGGCGTTATGGCGTGGGATAAATACCTCGCTAATATCTTTGCGAGTGGGCATATTACCGCCATTGATATAACGCATAACTTCTGGGTTTTGATCGAGTTGGAATAAGAACTCGCTGTCTGTTTTGTTGATCAGCTGATAGTTAAGTCGAGCTGAATTATCAATATTCATATTTATACCATTTTTATAATTTTCAATAGGTTAATCATCATAATAAGTGATTAAATTTTCTGTTAACTAAGGCCATGCGCTAGACATCAATTATTGACTACCTTATGATTGCTAGCAACATGATAACAATATGGTTTATTTGGTCAATTATGAATGCTAAAAAAGTAATGTTAAATTCTGCTGTGCTAATCGCCTTTTGCGGTTTAACAGCCTGTAGTAAAGACGCACCGATAGCGGCTGACACAGCCCCTGAAATTGAAAAAGTAGTGAGTATTGGCGATGGAAGTAAAATGTTAACTTATCCAATAACAAAAAAAGTAGCCGTTGTTGATGATTATTTTGGTACTAAAGTTACCGATGCTTATCGATGGTTAGAAGATGACATGAGCGCTGAAACAGCGGATTGGGTAAAGGCACAAAATAAAACCACCTACGATTATTTAGCTAAAATCCCTTATCGCGAGAAAATTAAATCTCGTCTTGCGGCTTTGTTAGATTATGAAAAAGTTGGCATGCCGTTCCTTGAAGGTGACTATAGTTATTTTTATAAAAACGATGGTTTACAAAACCAAGCTGTTCTATATCGTCAAAAAGGCGATGCATCGGCGGAAGTATTTCTTGACCCTAATACGTTTAGTGAAGATGGTACCGTTTCGTTAGCCAATATTGAATTTAGTGAAGACGGTTCATTAGCGGTTTACTTAATTTCTGAAGGCGGAAGTGATTGGCGTAAAGCGCGTATTATAGCAACTGAAAATAATGCTGTACTTGAAGCTGAACTTGTTGATATAAAGTTTAGTGGCTTATCTTGGGTGGCTAACGAAGGCTTTTATTACTCAAGTTACGACAAACCTAAAGGGAGTGAGCTTTCAGCCAAAACGGATCAACATAAATTGTATTACCATAAGCTAGGTACTGCACAGTCGCAAGATAGCTTAGTTTTTGGTGGCAGCGAAGCACAAAAACACCGTTATGTTAGTGGTGAAGTCACTAAAGATGGGCACTATTTAGTGGTATCAGCAGCGGTATCCACTTCGGGCAATAAGCTCTTTATTAAAGACTTAACCCGTACAGATTCGCCACTGGTTAGCGTGGTTGATAATACTGAGTCAGACACCTATATGGTCAGCAGTGAGGGTGACAACTTGCTATTTGTCACCAATATGGCAGCACCTAATAACCGTGTAGTTCAAGTTAATGCACTGCAACCCAGTGCTGAAAATTGGCTTGATATTATTCCTGAAACTGAGCATGTTTTATCCGTGTCTACTGGCGGACATTACTTGTTTGCTAACTATATGAAACATGCGGCGTCTTTTATTGAGCAGTATGATTTAACCGGTAAGAAAATTCGCGATATTGCCTTACCTGAAGTGGGCACAGCTAGTGGCTTTAGTGGTAAAGCGTCGCAAAGTCAGCTTTACTATTCATTTAGTAACCAGAAAACCCCATCAACCATTTTTAGCTTAGACCTTGCAACCGGTGAGTCTGTTGTACATATGAAGTCGAAAGTAAAATTCAATAGCGATAACTTTGAATCAAAGCAGGTTTTTTATAGCTCTAAAGACGGTACTAAAGTGCCGATGATCATTACCCATAAAAAAGGCTTAGTGCTTGATGGCAGTAACCCAACGATTTTATATGGTTACGGTGGTTTCAATATCAGTCTACAACCAGAATTTAGCTCAACTCGCGCTGCTTGGTTAGAACTCGGCGGTGTCTATGCCGTAGCTAATTTACGTGGGGGTGGCGAATACGGTAAAAAATGGCATGATGCTGGTACGCAGTTGAAAAAACAGAATGTATTTGATGACTTTATTGCTGCGGCTGAATACCTGATTGAAGCGCAAGTGACTTCTTCAGATAAACTTGCGGTTATGGGTGGCTCAAACGGTGGTTTGTTAGTGGGTGCTGTGATGACACAACGTCCTGAGTTATTTAAAGTCGCATTACCCGCGGTAGGGGTACTTGATATGCTGCGCTACCATACCTTTACTTCAGGTGCTGGTTGGGCTTACGACTATGGTAAATCAAACGACAATGCACAAATGTTTAATTACCTGTTCGCTTACTCGCCATTACACAATGTTAAAGCCGGTACACATTACCCTGCGACATTAATCACAACCGGTGATCATGATGATCGCGTCGTGCCGGCGCATTCATTTAAGTTTGCTGCTGAGTTACAAGCAAAACAAGCGGGCGCTAACCCCATTTTAATTCGTATTGAAACGGATGCGGGTCATGGTGCCGGTACGCCAATTAGTAAAACCATTGAGCAATATGCCGATATTTATGGTTTCACATTATTTAATATGGGTGTGACAGATATTTAAGCGCTTGGCTATAATTCGTTGGTAATTTGTGATTGTAAAAGCAATCGCTAACAAAAAGCCCAGCAATTGCTGGGCTTTTTAATATAGTTTTAAGTTATAGTTTTAAGTTATAGTTTTACAGGTATAACTTTACACTTATAGTGCGGCTAACTACTTAGCAAAAGTATCTTGCAATGGCGGCACAACTTGCTTTTTACGGCTCATCACACCCGGTAACCAAGTCTTACCGTCAACCAAGGTAATATCATAAGCTTTTTCAATAAGGCTGATATCATCACTTACCACTAACAACTCAGAGCCTTCTTGCATGATGTCAGTTAATAACAACATCACAGTATGACGATTACCTTCTTCTTTAACGGCTTGTAAATCAGCATATAAATCAGCTTTCATCTCGTCAAATAAAGCTAAGTCGATCACTTCTAATTGGCCAATACCCACAATATTATTCTTCATGTTGAAGTCTTTAAAATCACGTAAAACAAGTTCACGAACAGGCGTACCGGCGACTGATGACTTTACGGTGAACATTTCCATGCCCAGGCCTTTGTAATCTTCAATACCGGCAATTTCAGCCAAGGCTTCAACACATTTCATATCAGCGGTTGTACAGGTTGGTGATTTAAATATTACTGTGTCTGACAAAATGGCACACATCATGGCGCCAGCAATATTTTTAGGAATTTCAATACCGTGAAAATCGAACATCATTTTAATAATGGTATTGGTACAACCTACAGGGCGAACCCAAATTTCTAAAGGGGTAGACGTAGTAATATCACCCAGTTTGTGATGATCAATAATACCTAAAACTGTGCTGTCATCAATATCATCAGGGCCTTGAATTCGGTCTGAGTGATCAACAACATAAATGCCGTCAGTATCAGCGAAACTCAATTTAAGCTCAGGCTGTTCTAAGCCAAATTTATCTAAAATGAAGAGTGTTTCTGGCGAAAGTTCACCCAAGCGTGCAGGCTGTACATCTTCACCAATATGGGTTTTTAAATATGAAAGGGCAATGGCTGAACAAATTGAATCTGAATCAGGAACTTTGTGTCCTACGGCATAAGCTGGCATAAATTGTGCTCTCCAAGCGCCGTTAAGATAATAACGGCGCTACTGTATAAGTATTTTCTATAATATGGCGTATATTCTAGCAAAAATTCTAAGCATTAGCCTAGTCACTATTTATACTCTTTGATACGACTTTAGTCATTGAACTTGGTCATTCGTCGCCAACAGTTGAATTTTTATGGCAGCGCTCTAAGTGCTCTTGCCAAGGTTATTACTTTACCGAAAACACAGAAGTCCTGCCTTGTTCACCTGTTGTGGCGGAGTCTATAACAGTGTTTAATAACCATAAATCACCTCGGTTAGCACAAATAAAAACACCTGAAATATTCAGGTGTTTTAATGCTTATATATACATTGTTATATCGAATAACTTTTAAGCTTACTTGTAATAAGCTAAACAGGCTTCAACTTCATTTTTAGAACCCATGATCACTTCAACACGTTGATGAATATCTGTTGGCTCAATATCCATGATACGCCCTTGGCTAGTCATGGCTAAACCACCGGCTTGTTCAATTAAAAAGCTCATTGGGTTAGCTTCATACATTAAACGTAACTTGTAGGGTTTTTCTGGATTTCTATTATCAGCCGGATAGGTAAATATACCACCACGAGTGAGAACGCGATGAATATCACCTACCATAGCGGCAATCCAACGCATATTGAAATTTTTACCACGTGGGCCAGTATCACCGGCAAGTAAATCACTAATGTAGCTTTGCATAGGTTGTTGCCAGAAACGTTGGTTTGACATATTAATAGCAAACTCTTGCGTATCTTCTGGCACTTGTAAATTGCGCTCAACTAATAAATAACCGCCATGAGTGCGGTCTAAAACATAAAAGTGCGTACCGCTGCCTGTGGTCATCACTAAGGTCGTTGATGGGCCATAAAGTACATAACCCGCGCAAACTTGGTGATTACCTGATTGTTTAAACATATCAGGATTGCTAGCAGCCATATCTGTTGGTGCTTGGTGAATGGAGAAAATAGTACCAATTAACGAGTTAATATCGATATTTGAGCTGCCATCTAAGGGGTCAAATGAAACGATATATTTACCCTCTTCGTCACCTGCCACTGACGTGTCTTCTTCTTCAGAAGACACGGCTTTGACAAAACCTGATTCTAACAAAATATCTTTAAATAACTCGTTGGCAACAACATCGAGTTTCTTTTGCACTTCACCTTGAATATTTTCATCCAAGGTCGAGCCCATTGAGTCACTTAAGTGCCCTTGGCTAACTCGAAAGGAAATTTCTTTGGTGGCAGCTAAAATAGTTTCTATTAATGAAATTAAATCTAACGGAACATTGTCTTCACGTAAAGCGGGAGCTAGTCGTTGCATAGGGTTACCTAATTACTTTAGAGTCATACTCTTATGACAGAGCATATCGTATTTTATTTTCGATGTTATGATGTAGTATACCAATTAGAATAAATAATCGAACATTAAAGTGTCCTAAATATCCAATATCTACGTTACTTTTAATCACATAGGCCAGCTATGGTTTAATCAAGCCTTGGCTAGATGGATCTAGGTACTGATATTTAGTCTGCAGCAATAAACATGTGTGCTCGAATATTACTTATTATTACTTATTATTGCTCACTGACTTAATTCAATGGGTATTATCAAAACATCAAAAGTTAATTTTAAACTGATTATAACAAGAATAAGCGTATTTTCAGCACTTCTAATGATTTTAATTTTAGCTAAACAGGTAATTTATTTAGCTTTACAGACTACAAGGATATGCAATGAGGTTTTTTATTAGGCTAATGGTGTTATTTTTTTACTGTGGCTTGTCAACGCAAGTGCAGGCAAAAACAGAAAAAAGCTATACTGAATTTATTAAAGACAAGCAAAACCATCAAGGTTACTTTTCTTTTTATCTTGATGATAAAACAGGAAAAGTTTTTTTAGAAGTAGAGAACTTTGAGCAAGAATTTTTATTTCAAAGTGGCTTGCCACAGGGTGTTGGTTCAAATGATATTGGTTTAGACCGTGGCCAACTGGGTGATACTAGGTTAGTGCGTTTTGAAAGAGTGGGTGATAAAGTTTTTCTTCGCCAACTGAACACTTATTATCGTGCTAATAGCGATAACATCCTTGAACAGCAAGCGATAGATGAAGCCTTTGCTAGCTCGATTATTTGGGGCTTTAAGGTGAGTCATAGCTCAGCAGATAACAGTAAAACCTTAATTGATTACACGCCATTTTTACTCTCAGATATTCATAACTTGTCGGCACAATTAAAGCGCACTAAACAAGGCATTTTTAAGATTGATGCCACGCGCAGTGGTGTTTATAAAAAGCGTACAAAAGCTTTTCCAAACAATACCGAATTAGAGGCCACTGTGACTTATAAAGGCACAGACGCTGGAGCTCACTTGCGCTCAGTGACGCCTGATGCCTCAGCGGTTACGGTTAACTTGCACCACTCGCTCATTAAGCTGCCTGATAACCGTTATCAAATACGAAAGTTTCATCCCTTTAGTGGCTTTTGGCAGCACGCCTATGCAGATTATGCCAGCGCCATTGATGAGTCATTGATTAAGCGCAATATTCCTCGCCATCGTTTAGTTAAGCAAAACCCAGCAGCTAAAATAAGTGCAGCGGTAGAGCCAATTATTTATTACTTAGATGCTGGAGTTCCTGAGCCGATTAAAAGTGCCTTGCTAGATGGCGCGCGTTGGTGGGATCAAGCCTTTTCTGCTATTGGTTATAAAAATGCCTTTCAAGTTAAGCTGCTGCCAAGTGACGCTGACCCCATGGATGTTCGTTACAACGTTATTCAATGGGTACATCGCGCTACACGCGGTTGGTCTTACGGCTCATCAGTGATTGACCCGCGTACCGGCGAAATTATTAAAGGCCATGTCACCTTAGGCTCTTTACGTGTTCGCCAAGACTATTTAATTGCTTTAGGCTTAACCTCACCGTTTAAAGATGCCCATACTGACACTAGCGCTATGAAAGCCATGGCTTTAGCGCGCATTCGTCAATTAGCGGCACATGAGGTTGGCCACACTTTAGGCATAGCGCATAACTTTGCCGCCAGTGTCAATAATCGAGCGTCAGTGATGGATTATCCCCATCCGTTAATTACCATTGAAAATGGCCAGGTAAGCTTAGCTAATGCTTATGCTGAAGATATCGGCGAATGGGACAAATATGTGGTTGCTTATGGTTATGCTGAGGTAGAAAAAGCGCAAGAAGCCCAGTTTTTGACTGAATTAGTAGCAGCAACCCAGCAAAAGGGGCTGAAGTATGTTTCTGACCCCGATGCAAGATCGCAATCAAGCGCTCATGCTATAGGGCATTTGTGGGACAATGGTAAAGATGCGGCTACAGAGTTAAACCGTGTTTTAGCTGTTAGAGCATTAGCATTAGAAAACTTTGGTTTGAACAGCATACCGGTTGGTACGCCGATGTCTGAACTCGAAAAAATATTAGTGCCCATTTACAATTTTCATCGCTTTCAGGTACAAGCCGCAGCAAAATTAATTGCTGGTGTTAACTACGGCTATCAACTGCGCAGTGAACAATTTAGTAACCAGAAAACCAGGGTTGCAGGCAAATCTCAACAAGCAGCACTTGACGCCTTACTAGCAACACTAAGCGTAGAAACCTTAACACTGCCCGCTAAAATCACCGCCTTAATACCGCCTAAGGCTTATGGTTATAGTCGCGATAGAGAAAGTTTTAATAGCCAAACAGGGGTGACTTTTGACCCCATCAGTGCCGCAGAGGCAAGTGCAAAACACACATTGTCACTATTACTTAATGCCGAGCGACTAGCAAGATTGCAGCAACAATCCATGCTTGATAACGATATTCCGTCAGTCGAATTCTTACTCAATAAACTGGTCAAAGGCACAGTAAAATCAGCGCCAAAAACCTCAACAGCCATGTTAGTGCAACAAAGGGTAAATCAGCAATTAATTGAGCATTTAATTGTGCTTTGGCATAGCCAAAATGTTGTGCCAGAAGTCAGAGCTGAAGTGTATGTAACATTAACGGATTTAGCCCTATGGTTAACCGATAAGCGCAGCACACGAAAGTACCCAGGCTTTCGAGCGCACTTTCAGTTATTAGCTCAGCAAATTAATTACAGCTTAGCGCATGATAAGTCATCGACACCGGCATCCAAGATAACATTACCACCCGGTTCACCGATTGGTAGCTATTAAATACCCTTAGCTTAACGGCCAAACTGCATTGGTAATTTAAAAGAGTATAGATGAACCATGTTCAGTAGATAACTGAACATGGTTCATCATAAAAGGCTGTTCACAAAAAGCTTATAAAAACCTCACAAAAATTTCATAAAAGGCAATAAAATGGCAGAAAACCCAGTAGGTAAAGTCGCATTGTTAGGCGTACCATTTGATGACAACTCTTCCTTCGAGCGCGGTGCTGCCTTGGCGCCAAATAAAATTCGCGAAGTGTTAAATCATGGTTCATTAAATGGTGCTACAGAATTAGGCGTGAACTTGCGCGAGTCAAAGCAATGGCTTGATGCCGGTGATGTCGACATAAAATCGTCAGATAACTTTATCGATAAAATTGAACAAGGTTGTGACCAGTTACTCGCACAAAACACCCGTTTATTAACCTTAGGTGGCGATCACAGTATTAGTTATCCCATCCTCAAAAGTTACCGAAAATTTTTTGATAAAATCACCATATTACACATTGATGCCCATTCTGACTTGTATGACTCTTTCAAAGGCAATCGCTACTCAAACGCTTGTCCTTTTGCCCGCGTGATGGAAGACGGTTTATGTGAGCGTTTAGTGCAGGTAGGTATACGGACATTAAATTTGCATCAAAATGAACAAATAGAAAAGTTTAAGGTTGAGTCATTAGAAATGCGCCATTGGCCTTTGGCCCAGCCGTTAGTATTTCAGCACCCAGTTTACCTATCACTTGATATTGATGGTATTGACCCCGCCTTTGCACCGGGCGTTTCACACCGAGAGCCGGGTGGCTTAACAAGTCGTGAAGTGATCCACCTTATCCATCAAATTAACACACCGCTGGTGGGCGCTGATATAGTCGAGTTTAATCCCAATAAAGATATTGATAATATGACCGCTCAGTTAGCGGCAAAGTTAGTGAAAGAGGTTGCAGGTAAAATGCTCATGGGTCTTTAATTTGACCTAGGAATTTACACTAGCAGAAGGTAGAACAGGGTAAGAAAAAACGGCGCTAAACCGGAAGGTGTTTAGCGCCGCGGTGCAATCGTACTTAGGGGTAAGTGAACTGTGCACAAAAAGTTGACCATTTGGAAAGTATTAGACCAGATTATCAGCTCTGTGTCTTCAGTTTTGTTTGCTTGATATCTGCTTTTTCTGCGCTATTTGTCTGTTTTTCTGTACAACTGTCATCCGATAACTGCTTTTTAGATCGCATGAGTACCACAAGGTTGCCGGCCAAAATAAATAATAAGCCCACGAAGGTATAGCTGGTCCACGCAAATCCTTCAACCAGAGTTGAAATGATCACCGCCACCGCTGGAAACATCACTGAAGCATAAGAAGCCTTATGTGCACCAATGCGGTTGAGTAATGTTAGGTAGCTAGCAAAGGCAATAACAGAGCCAAAAATGCTCAAATAAAGTAATGAACTGATATAAGAAAATGTATAGTCAAAGCTGAAGTTTTCCCCCTGAGCTATAGCGATTATCGCCATGAAAATAGCACCGTATGTCATGCCCCATGTCATCGCCGGTATTAGCGGCAGCTTTAGTTTTTGATTTCTCATTGACAGCATATTGCCAGTAGACGCGACTAAAGTGCCCAGAATGCAAAATCCTAAGCCTAATAGCGTTTCAGCGCCTAATTGTGTGTCACTTATTTGTGGCCAAAATAGTGTCACTATGCCCAATAATCCTAAGCTACCCCCTAAGTAGACTTGTTTAGTGATATGAGTGCCGTACCAAATGCGAGCATTGAAGACATTAAAAAACATGATCATTGAAAAGGCAATGCAGGTTAATGCTGAGTTGATGTGTTGCTGTGCGCTATAGAGTAAATAATAGTTAAAGCTAAATAAAGTGACGCCAAAAAGAAAGAATTGAAGATGGTGGCGCAAGGAAAATCTTAACCGCAAACCTTTAATTTTACAGTAGGTAAATAAAATAATAGCAGCCAAACCAAAGCGATAGACGATAGACGCTTCTGGGGCAACATGGCCTAATTGGTAATTAATCGCTATCCAGGTCGAGCCCCATATCAACACGGTAATTAAGTATAAAAATGTGTTGTTCATTAAAATCCCTTAGTCTGTTTGCAAGTAAAGCACTCGCGATAAAAATTTAAATTACTCAGCGCCATACGGTTAGTGATAACTGAGGCACTGTGTAGTGCTCGACATTATTTTTGTTCTTTGTGCTTATTGTTTTGTCGCTAAGTAGTAAAAGCTCAATACAACAAAGTGCTAAGGCATTATTCAATACTGTCTTATTCGATACTGTTTACCCGATATGCCATGTTGAACGGCTTTGTGAGTACTTTTAGTCACTTTAATTTTCAACCTCATCGCTAACATGAACAGGGCTTATGTTAAGCAAAGGGTTTGTTAGTGACGGATAGACATTTTACCGATTTTTTGTTTTAATAACATATACAAAAAAATGAAAATGTAACCTATACAGTTATGCGATTAGTTGACAAATCATCCCCCTACTTTTTATATCAACAAGTGATCGACTTTGTTGAATTTCAGCAACAAAGTGGCGCAATACGCCCAGGTGATAAATTACCAAGTTTACGTAAATTAAGTCGACAGTTTGAGATCAGCGTACCCACTGTCAAGCAGGCATACCTTGAACTTGAACGCCAAGGTAGTATTTCTGCTCGGCCACAGTCGGGCTACTATTTAAAAGCTAAACAAGCACGTACTTTATTACCCATGCGGGCAATATGGGCGAGTTGTGAGCCGGCAGAAATATCATGCCGGAGTTTAATTGAGCAAGTTTATGACGCTGTGCATATGCCTGACTCAGTGGCATTAGGCATTTCTAATCCTGTTAATGCGCATCCGCCAGATAAAACCCTAGCGAGGTTGATGCGATCAGTGCTGAGTCGAGTGTCTGAAAAAACGGTGAGTTATGGGCCGATTAATGGCGATCCTAAACTACGTTTGAATTTAGCCTTTCGTTATCAAGAGCAGGGTGTTTCGGTTAATCACGAAGACTTAATTATTACCAATGGCGCACAAGAAGCCTTGTCTATTGCCCTGCAATGTGTGGCTGAACGCGGTGATATTATCGCGGTTGAATCACCTTGCTACTTTGGGCTTATCGAACTTATTGAAAGTTTGGGTATGAAGGCTTTAGAGGTTTACACCTGCACTGAAGACGGTGTTTGTGTTGTAGAATTAGCCAAGGTTATTAAACAACATTCAGTGAAAGCCTGCTTGTTTTCAAGCGCCATTAGTAACCCGCTAGGGTCAATGATGACCGATAAGCAACGACAAGCTATGGTCAAGTTACTGGAAAAAAACGACATCGTCTTAATTGAGGACGAAGTCTACAGCGATTTGTATTTTACTGAGCACCGGCCGGTGTCTGCACAGTTATACTCAGAAAAAGGCTTAGTATTAACCTGTTCATCTTTTTCAAAAACAGCGGCTCCAGGTTATCGAGTCGGTTGGCTGTTAGCCGGTAAGTTTGAAGAAAAAGCTAAGCGTATTAAAAGGGCCCAATCATGCTCTACGTCAATGTTGCAACAATGGACATTAAGCGATTACTTAATGAGTGGTGAGTATGACCGGCACCTGCAGGTACTGAGAAAAACTCTGCGTTATAACTGTGAGCGCATGCGGGCGCTAATTGCCGAGCATTTTCCTGAGCAAGTGTGTATTTCAAAACCCAAGGGTGGCAGCGTTTTATGGGTACGTTGTCGTTCACATGTTGATACCAGCCAGTTTTTTAAACAAGCGATTGCACAAGGCGTAAATTTTGCGCCCGGAGAGGTTTTTTCACCCTCTGGAAAGTATAAAAACTATATGCGTATTAGCTATGGCGTACAATGGAGCGAAAAAATTGACCAAGCAATTCAAGTGCTGGGTCAATTAGTGTATGACTACCCTGAATCTTAAAAACACAAGGAAATAAGCGCAGTGACAGAGTACCGCACAAAAATATCATTAAGATTAATATTACCCTTATTAGCTGCTATTATCGCGGTATCTCCTTTGGCCATTGATATGTATCTTCCTGGCATGCCTGAGCTTACTCAATATTTTTCAACAAAAATGCCCTTGGTGCAAAATAGCTTAAGTATTTATTTATTGGGTTATTCGGTTGGCCTGTTAGTGTTTGGTCCGATGGCGGATAAGCATGCTCGTCGCAGATTAGTCATGATAGGTTTATTGGGTTTTTTATTAACCACAGTGGCATTAACATTTGCACAAAATATTGAACAATTTATAGCCTTACGTTTCTTTCAAGCATTTATGAGTGCAGCAGCCACAGTAGTTGTGCCCGGTATTATTCGACAGCTTTATGGTAAAGACACCGCGAAAGGACTGTCTTATGTCAGTATGATCATGATGTTGGCGCCCATGATAGCACCCAGTATTGGCAGCGTATTACTACTGCACAGTTGGCAAATGATTTTTTATGTTTTGGCGGGTTATGCTTTTATTGTTTTTGTTTGCAGTTTTTATTATTTACCCGATGTTAAAACGGTTAAATCGGCCATCACCTATAGTGCCGTTGAGCGTTATAAAATTGTTTTTAGTAACCGTGCCGCTCGTTTTGATTTATTGACCGTTATGATGGCATCACTGGCCTTCTTCAGTTATATAACCGCCATTTCATTTGTTTATTTGACCGTATTTAAGGTCTCTGAAATTGAGTTTAGTTTGCTATTTGCGTTGAATATTTTTGCTTTAATGACCGCGCACTTTATGAACACACGACTGGTGGGTAAGTTTGGATCTAGAAAAATGTTACTTTTTGGTGTTGTACTGGCCGTTGTGGCGGTAACAAGTTTATTGCTGGCCAGTATATTTTCTTTATCGCTATATTATTATGTTGTGGCTATTTTGCCGTTAATGGGGAGTTTATCGATGATTTCGGTTAATGCTGACGCCTTAATTTTACAAGAGTTTGCTGAACACGCTGGTACAGCAACCGCGGTAAATGGTACTTTGCGTTTTGGTATTGGCGCCCTAGCGGGTCCTATTTTAGCGATATTTTATAATGGCAGTACCTTACCCTTTGCCCTTTTAATGGCGGGGGCAGTCTATCTCGTGGTGATCTGTCAATTAATACAAAGTAAGCTCAATGTAGCTACGGAGGAAATGTGAAAAATATAGCCATAATGTTATCAGGTTGTGGGGTCTACGACGGTTCTGAAATTCATGAGGCAGTGTTAACTCTGCTGGCCATTGAACAAGCGGGCGCTAAATATCGCTGCTTTGCGCCAAATATTAATCAACATCATGTGATTAATCATTTAACCGGTGAAGTGATGGCGAAAGAGCAACGCAATGTACTGGTAGAGTCTGCGCGTATTGCTCGCGGTGATGTTGAAGACTTAACCGAATTTTATATCGATGAGTTTGATGCCTTAATCGTACCCGGTGGTTTTGGCGCGGCAAAAAATTTATCTGACTTTGCTATTAACGCTGAAGCCTTTAAAGTGAATGAACAAGTAATGGCCGTATGCCAAGCATTTGTAAAGGCCAATAAGCCAGCAGGCTATATGTGTATAGCGCCGGTGATGATCCCACTCATTTATGGTGAAAATGCTCAAGCAACCATAGGTCATGATGTTGGCATTGCAAAAGCCTTAATCGATGTGGGCTTAGCGCACCGAGATTGTGCGGTTGATGATATCGTTGTCGATACTAGTCGTAAGCTGGTTTCTACACCGGCCTATATGTTGGCAACAACGTTAACTGAAGCGGCTAGTGGTATTAATAAGCTGGTGGCAAAAGTGATCAAGTTGATGGATTAAAGCCCATTGAAAAGCGAGTGTTTGCATTGAAAGCCTAAGTAGAACGAGGGTTGTATCTTTAGTCGCTAATCTTCATTTGATGGGATTTTATGCGCTTCAGCAGCTTTTAATGCGACTTGTTCTTTTAATACGACTTGTTGTAAACGCCATTTTTTTCGTTCAGCGTAGTAATAATCCCATACACAAGGGTTACATGCACCACCGCCACAGCAGTCATCGTCAGCGGGGGGTAAAGGTTTTGCGAGTAATTCAGTCATAACGGTTACCTCTTTTTGCTATTAATAAAAAATCATTATAAATAAAAAAAGCTCTGCATGCAGAGCTTTTTTAGACCAAGCTATAAATATAGCGCTAAGTATTATCTATTATGTCATTGGCTATTATTCTAATGCAGCCAGTTTCTTTTCAAGATAGTGAATATTAGCACCACCATCAATAAAACCTTGGTCACTTAGAATGTCTTGATGCAAGGCGATATTGGTTTTAATACCATCAATAATTAATTCACTTAATGCGTTACGCATACGCGCTATAGCAACCTCACGACTATCACCCCAAGTGATCAACTTACCGATCATTGAGTCATAATTCGGTGGCACTGAATAATCAGCATAAATATGAGAATCCCAACGTACACCTAAGCCACCTGGAGAATGAAAACGAGTGATCTTTCCTGGTGATGGCACGAAGGTGCGTGGATCTTCCGCATTAATTCGACATTCAATTGAATGGCCGGATATTTTAATGTCGTCTTGCGTATAAGATAGTGGTTGACCTGCGGCAACACGAAGCTGCTCTTTGATCAAATCAACACCCGTGACCATTTCAGTTACCGGATGCTCAACTTGAATACGGGTATTCATTTCAATGAAATAGAATTCGCCGTTTTCGTATAAGAATTCAAAGGTACCAGCACCACGATAGTTTATTTCGATACAGGCATTACAGCAGCGTTGGCCAATTTTTGCCCGAAGTTCAGCTGAAATACCTGGCGCAGGCGCTTCTTCAACCACTTTTTGGTGACGACGTTGCATTGAACAGTCACGCTCACCTAAATGAATGGCAGCACCTTGACCATCAGCCATAATTTGAATTTCAACATGACGTGGGTTTTCTAGGAATTTCTCCATGTAAACTACGTCATTATTGAAGGTAGCTCGTGCTTCTGATTTAGTCAGTTGAATAAACTCAATTAAATCTTCTTCACGGCGAACAACACGCATACCGCGACCACCACCACCACCAGAGGCTTTGATGATAACCGGATAGCCAATACGTCTACCGTGCGCTAAATTTGCTTCAACATCTGCAGTCAATGGACCATCAGAGCCAGGTACACAAGGTACGCCAGCCGCTTTCATCGCTTTAATGGCTGAAACTTTATCGCCCATTAAACGGATACTTTCCGCCTTAGGTCCAATAAAGGCAAAACCTGATTTTTCTACTTGTTCAGCAAAATCAGCATTTTCAGCAAGGAAACCATAGCCAGGGTGAATCGCTACAGCGTCAGTAACCTCTGCGGCCGTAATAATGGCTGGAATATTTAAATAACTATCCATTGCCGCAGGTTTGCCAATACAAATGGTTTCGTCCGCTAACAATACATGCTTAAGGCTTTTATCGGCCGTTGAGTGCACAGCAACCGTTTTAATGCCAAGCTCTTTACAAGCGCGTAATATTCTTAAGGCAATTTCGCCGCGATTGGCGATAACAACTTTATCTAACATGAAAATCCCCTTAAAGGTTGGGCTTATTCAATGATGAATAGCGGTTGATCAAATTCAATAGCGTCTTCGTTTACCGCTAAAATTTGTTTGATGACACCTGATTTATCAGCTTCAATTTGGTTCATCATTTTCATCGCTTCAAGGATGCATAGTGTATCGCCAGAATTAACATGCTGACCAACAGCAGCGAATGCAGGTGCATCAGGCGAAGCTGCTGAATAGAAAGTACCGACCATTGGAGAGCGCACAATATGTCCGGTTATTACTGGAGCAGCCGCTTCCGCTGCAACAGCCGGAGCAGGTGCAGGTGCTGCAAGTGGTGCTTGAGCTGGCGCTGCATGCATCATAGGAGCTGCTTGCATAATGGTGGCACCACGGCTAATGCGCACTGATTCTTCGCCTTCAGAAATTTCTAATTCGTTGATACCTGACTCTTCAACCAATTCAATTAATTTTTTAATTTTACGAATATCCATTGGAATACCTTTTTATATCATTATTAAATTTATGTGTGTAAAACTTAAATGAATATCATCATTTAAGTGCTTATTTATTAAGTGCTTATTTTTTGTTTTTTTCTAACCAATCTGTTGCAGCAGCTAAAGCATATTCATAGCCATTAGCGCCTAAACCGCTAATAACGCCGATAGCAATATCTGATAAATAGGAATGTTGTCTGAACGGCTCACGCGCATGTACGTTTGATAAATGGACTTCAATAAAAGGTATACTAACCGATAATAAGGCATCTCTAAGCGCAACGCTGGTATGCGTGAAGGCTGCTGGGTTTATAATAATAAAGTCTATTTTTTCGAAACTGGCATGAATTTCGTCAAGCAAAATATGTTCAGCATTTGACTGTTTATGACTTAACTGCACATTAGCCTTAATGGCGATGTGAGCTAAATTGGCCATAATATCAGTTAACGATAACGAACCATAAATAGTAGGCTCACGTTTGCCTAACATATTTAAGTTAGGACCATTTAGGACTAAAATGTTAAACTTTGTAGTCATCTTCGGTAAAAACACCCTGATTATTATATAATAGTAACATCATGTCATATTTAACTATGTGATTAAATTAAATTTGGCTTAAATGGTAAATTAATCTCATTTGACGATTATTATAGTGTTTTCGCAGAATATAGCAGCAAAATACTGGTCTTATCACTTGGGGTGGCTATTAAATGATTGATTTTAGGTCAGTTATCATAAAACCAGCACACTAAATAGGGTGCTATTTTTAATTAATCTATTGATTTATCAAGTTTATTTAAAAATTAATTCAGCAGTTAGCTGTTGTTTTTTGGTCTGCTGTTAAATACCAGGATGAAATGATTAACGGCTTATTTTTTTAAATGGCTACCGTAATTTTGTTTTTTAGTTCATCAGCAGCAGTCATTAATATTATTTTAAATATAACGGCAGATACAAGGTCGTTATTTGTTAACCCGCTGTGGGCTATTTTCCTACATGGCAGGTTTATTAGCAAAATTCGTATTGCAACAATAAAAAAAAGCGCCTTGGAGCGCTTTTTTGTTGCTATCTTTATAAGTTAGGGTCTGAATGTTTTATCGACATGTGCTGAAAATTCATCAGCTTCCATAAAGCCGGTAACTCTGCGTTGTGATAATTCATTACCTGTTAAATCAAAGAATAAAATTGATGGTAAACCAAAGATTTCAAACTTGGACATTAACTCAACACTGTCTTTTGAACCTGTGTCGGTCAAATCTATTTGTAGTAATACTGTGTCTGCAAGCGCTTTTTGCACCTTGGCTTCAAAGAAAGTGTACTCTTCAAATTCTTTACATGCGACACACCAGTCAGCATAAAGATCAACCATTACGGTTTTTCCTTGTGCATTAGCGGTTGCAATCGCTTGATTCATTTCTGTTAAATTCTTTACATGCTCAAAGCCACGGTGTTCGGTTTGTGGTGAGACCAAAACATTGTTGGTGACAGGATAAACCAGTTGGTAGGCTTTATTGGCGCCGATAAAGAAAACTAAAAAGATTAAGATACTACGTAAACCAAAACCAAAGGTTTTAGCAGAGGCTTGATTGACAGTATAAAAGTAACCAGCAGTGGCTAAAATAAGCAGCACCCAAAGTATATCTATCACTATCAGTGGTAAGAAGCGCTCAAGCAAAAATATTGGCACGGCTAGCAGCAATAAGCCAAAAATATTCTTAATTACGTTCATCCAGTTGCCCGCTTTAGGTAGTAACTTACCACCCGAGCTGCCTAATACCAGTAAGGGTAAACCCATACCTAAACTGAGCGCATAAAGTGCTGACGCACCGAGTAATATGTCACCTGATTGGGAAATATATAACAGTGCACCAGTTAAGGGGGCAGTGGTGCAAGGAGAGGCAACTAAACCGGAAATGGCGCCCATCACGAGCACACCAAAATAAGAGCCACCTTTTTGATTACTACTTAGCTGATTTAGCTTGTTTTGCCAACTACTGGGTAGGGCTAGATTAAAGGTACCAAACATAGAAAGTGCTAAGAAAATAAATAATAAACTTAAGGCAACAAGTACGATAGGGTGCTGAAACATTGCTTGAAATTGTGCACCGGCAATCGCTACCACAATCCCAAGTAAAGTATAAGTAACCGCCATCCCTTGTACATAAGCAAAAGATAAGGCAAAGGCTCTTTTAGTTGATAATTTATCACCTTGACCGACAATAATACCTGTTAAAATTGGGTACATAGGGAAAACACAAGGTGTAAAAGACAAGAGTAAGCCACCAACAAAAAATGCCACGAGTGTTAACCACACACTATCACTTTTTAGCATGTCAGCTAATTGGTGCTGCTCGCTGCTATTGGCATTATTACTTTGAATTTGGTTACTTTGACTATTGGTATTGCTTGTAGAGCTAGCTGATGGTGTATTAATTTCATCTTCGCTATTAGACCCCAGTGCAGACAAAATATTTTTAGCGTTGTTGGTAGACGTTGCTATTTGTTTAACTTCACTTACCTCAACCGTTTGCTTGGTCGGTGGATAACATAAGCCTTTTTTGGCGCAGCCTTGATAGCGAATAGTGACATTGGCATCACTTTGAGCTTGTGTAATATCTATGGTAAAAGCGAGTTGGCCAGTAAAAATTTGTTGAACACCAAAAAACTCATCTTTATGGCGCTCACCTTGAGGTAAGTTGACGGGCACAATAGTGGCGTTTTCACTGGTAAATTTAAACTGGTGACGATACAAATAATAACCATCAGCAATATTAAAACTGACTTCTAATTTGTTTTTTTGTTGGTGAAAGTCAAAAATGAAAGCGTCATCAACTTTTAAAAACTCATTGTCATTACTAAAGAGTGATGCAGACGTATTAAAAATTGACTCTTGGGCATTTGCTAAGGGTGTTGTAGCAAAACATAAGCTGGTAAGTATTAACCAAAAAACAGTAACAATTTTTTTCATAACCGATATTTTAAAAACTCGTTGATCCAGTTTAAATATTGATGATCACCTTGCTGGATGTTCAAGGCGATAACTTCAGGAGTCTCGTATAGGTGCAATGGCTTAATTATCTCATTAAGTCAATCAAAACCTGCTCACTTATTTTGTTAAATAGTGCCACTTCTGCTCTACTATGTACACTTTCTTACCGGCGAAAAAGCGATATAATATTCGCTAAACATTGGGCCAACCGGCGATATATTTACCCATCAAGTTTCAGTAATGCCTTAACGCTATAACCATGCATAGACATCATGATATTTGTTATATTGAAGCTAAAAGTAAAGCTAAATTCTTGAAAAAAAACGGTCAGAAAACTCATGTTTGCTACATTAGTCAATAACAAGTGTAGGGGGCAGTTTACGCTGATCTTTTTCAATCAGTAAGTATCAAGCCTAGGTTTGTATAAAACTTAATGATATTGAGCATAGCTAAAAAGATAGCTCGCTTGAAAAAGACCTGTTAACCCCCATATTAGTTTCATTAAAGATTATTAGGCACTGCTATGTTTCGGCTTTTATTTGTACTTTTTATTATTATTCCGATTATTGAAATTTTTGTTTTGATGCAGGTTGGCGCTGTTTTAGGCGTTTGGCCAACCATTGGCATGGTAATATTCACCGCGTGGTTGGGGGCAAAATATGTCCGACAACAAGGCATTTCAACCTTAAATTCGGTACAAACAAAAATGGCGCAAGGGCAAATGCCGTCAGATGAAATTGTTACGGCTTTAATGCTGTTGGTAGCGGGCGTATTGTTGGTAACCCCGGGTTTTGTGACTGACTTTCTGGGTTTGAGTTTATTGATCCCTGCGGTTCGTCATACCATTGCCGGTAGCGTTATGTCGCATATCTCCAGTAATAACACCAGCCAGCAAGGTTTTCAGTTTCATAGTCACAGCCATGGCCAGAACCAAAACCAGAGTCAAAACCAAGATGATTTTTCCAAACAACCCGAAAGCCCGTTTCAAGAAAACCTTCAGCCACCACATGAAGGTCAAACTTTGGATGGTGAATTTGAGCGCAAAGATTAAAAAAAGATCGAGAGGGACTTGTGAAGTTTTATTTAATCCCCATCTTACTTCTACAAGCAAATAGCACCAAAATTTTAGTCCATTATTTTTATAAAATAAAACTTTTCTGGAGAACAAAATGAGTATTCGTCCATTACACGATCGTGTGATTATCAAACGTAAAGAAGTAGAATCAAAGTCTGCTGGCGGTATTGTATTAACGGGTAGTGCTGCCGAAAAGTCAACACGTGGTGAAGTCATTGCGGTAGGCAAAGGCAGAATGCTAGAAAATGGTGACGTGCGGGCCTTAGATGTAAAAATTGGCGACCAAGTTATCTTCAGTGAAGGCTACGGAACAAAAACTGAAAAAATTGATGGTGAAGAAGTGCTTATATTGTCAGAGACTGACATTTTAGCCATCGTCGAATAATTATTAATTTTTACCTATTATATTGTACTGATTAAGTTTGGTACAAATACAGTTTACAAGGAATCATGAAAATGGCAGCAAAAGACATATTATTTGGTAACGACGCACGCGCAAAAATGCTTAAAGGCGTTAACGTACTTGCAGATGCAGTAAAAGTTACTTTAGGCCCTAAAGGTCGTAACGTAGTTTTAGACAAATCATTTGGCGGCCCAACGATCACTAAAGATGGTGTATCGGTAGCAAAAGAAATCGAATTAGACGATAAATTCGAAAACATGGGCGCACAAATGGTGAAAGAAGTTGCTTCTAAAGCCAATGATGAAGCAGGCGACGGAACAACTACAGCCACTGTTTTAGCACAAGCAATTGTAAACGAAGGTTTAAAATCAATTGCAGCGGGCATGAATCCAATGGATCTTAAACGTGGTATCGACAAAGCCGTTATTGCTGCCGTTGAAGCACTGAAAGGTTTATCTCAAGAATGTAGCGACAACAAAGCAATTGAGCAAGTAGGTACTATTTCTGCTAACTCTGACGAAACTGTTGGTAAAATCATTGCAACAGCGATGGACAAAGTTGGCACTGAAGGTGTTATTACCGTTGAAGAAGGTCAGGCATTAACTGACGAACTAGACGTTGTTGAAGGCATGCAGTTTGACCGTGGTTACCTTTCTCCTTACTTTATCAATAACCAAGAAAGTGGCAGTGTTGAATTAGAAAACCCTTTCATTTTATTAGTTGATAAAAAAATATCTAATATCCGTGAATTATTAGGCACACTTGAAGGTGTTGCTAAATCGGGTAAGCCATTACTTATTATTGCTGAAGATGTTGAAGGCGAAGCACTTGCTACATTAGTGGTTAACAATATGCGTGGTATCGTAAAAGTGGCTGCTGTTAAAGCACCAGGTTTTGGCGACCGTCGTAAAGCTATGTTACAAGACATCGCGACATTAACGAAAGCTACAGTGATTTCTGAAGAAATCGGTATGGAGCTTGAAAAAGCAACATTAGAAGATTTAGGTCAAGCTAAACGTGTAGTTATCTCTAAAGACAATACGACTATTATCGATGGTATTGGCGAAGACGCTGAAATTAAAGCACGTGTAGCGCAAATTCGCGGTCAAATTGAAGATTCTTCTTCTGACTACGATAAAGAAAAATTACAAGAACGTTTAGCTAAACTAGCTGGCGGTGTTGCGGTTATCAAAATTGGTGCAGCAACAGAAATGGAAATGAAAGAGAAAAAAGCCCGTGTTGAAGATGCATTACATGCAACACGTGCCGCGGTAGAAGAAGGCGTAGTTGCTGGTGGTGGTGTTGCCTTAGTTCGTGCAGCCGATGCTATTAAAGACTTAGAAGGTAGCAATGAAGACCAAACTCATGGTATCAACGTTGCTATCCGTGCAATGTCAGCTCCTTTACGTCAAATCGCCACTAACTCAGGTGACGAAGCCTCAGTAGTATTAAACCAAGTACGTACTGGCGGCACAGGTAACTACGGTTACAATGCGAGCAATAGTACTTACGGCGATATGTTAGAAATGGGTATTCTTGACCCAACTAAAGTAACGCGCAGTGCCTTACAGTTCGCTGCCTCAGTTGCTGGCTTAATGCTAACAACAGAAGCGATGATCACCGACGCACCTACTAAAGATGCTGGCGCACCTGATATGGGCGGCATGGGCGGTGGTATGGGTGGAATGGGCGGTATGATGTAATTTTTATTACATAAGCTCTTCATTTAAACGAAAGCCCGAATAGCAATGTTCGGGCTTTTTTATTAGCTGTTTATCAATATCTAATAACACTTTTGTTATGTCTTAATTGTGGATAAAGCGAAAGCTACTTTCCAGCCAAACCTAATGCCTGCTTTAAGTTGTGAGTTCAATCGGTCAATTCAACGTATCTGATACAAGTAAAGAGATCTGCAACTGACCCTACTATATACATAGATTAACGAGTGCTTTTAGCCCTAATGGTTAACATTAGTAAGCTTATTGAAGTAGCTACAAAATAATAAGGCACGCCTGCCTGCCAACTTGCTTGGCTATTAACACCAAAAAAATCGACATATAATGCTGTTTGAATGGGTCCTATGTACCAAAGTGCAGGATAAAGCACTTCAAACATACGTTTTGTTCCAGTGAGTGCACCACAAAAATAGGCAAGTGATACAGTAAATGAAATGGCGATAATCAATTGGACGAGTAATAACCATTCAGCACTTCCAGCAAAACGGACGACGCTGCCCATACTTACTAAGGCTAATAATATCCATGCCGCACAATAGCAGGCCAAGCTTTGTAAAATAGATGATTGTTTACTGTAGGTGACCAACTCTAACGTATTAAATTGTTTTTCTAATTGCCCTAGTTGAGAAATCACCAAAACACACCATAACCACGAAATAGGTAAAACAAGGCTAATAAGCAATTTTTGACTGATAAACAACTGAATGATATTTAACACCAGTAAACCAATAAACCAATACACTGAATGACCTTTGAGTATTAATTTTAACTCTAATCGTAATAAGCGAGTAAAGGCAAAGTGCTTGGTTAATGCAATAAAAAAAGTATCAAGTAGGCCTCCCACTCGAGTTTGCAAGGTGAAACTCAACCATGAAGACGGTTTATTTTCAGGTATTGAATTTTTGCTAAAACGGTCAAAAAATATAAACGCTAATGCTAAACAACTAAGACAAATAAAAAGTAAAGGCAGGGCAGCCCATAGGTGGGCTATTGTCGGCTCTATTCCTTGCCAAACAAAAGTGTTTATTTCATTTGCTTCATTACTAATATTTACCCCTATATTCGTATCACCTTGCTGTAATGGAAAGCGCTCAGCAACTTCTCCCTCTAAATGGTCGAGTAATGCGCCGATCCCAGAAACGCTTTCAATGGTTTGAACAATGGAGCCAATCCATAAGAAAAAATACACGACATTGCCCAACCCGCCTTTAAGCCACTTAATTGACTCAAACATTATTGCGATAGCGGCAATTGCTAATAGCATGGGCAATACAAAAACTATCTGTGGCCATGTTAACGCCCAAAGATTTATGTGATAACTTTCTCCATAATAAAGCTGGATCACAATACTACTCAACAGCATAACCAGCACAATAGAAACTAAAATTAATACACTCGTGCACCATTTAGCTAACAAGAAAGTCAATTTACTAATAGGCGTGGCTGCGATGAGTTCTGCCGTCATTGATTGTCGGTCTAATTCAAGCGCATTTTTTACCAAATAAAAACAGATAATAGGTAAGAACAATACGTTCAACATCGCTAGGCATATACCAAGCCAAGCGCTATTGTAGATACCACGATAACCATTAATCACTAGTGTTTGATAATGGGCATCAGGGGAAGGGAAAAAAAGTAATGTTAGTACCGACATCGCCAGAAGTGTTACTACAAAACTTTGTTGGCGGGTTCGTTGTTTGAAATCAGCAGTAATGCATTGCCATACTTGAGTCATTAACTTGCCCTCGCATAGGCAGTTTGAGCTTGTCGGTTGCTGGTAAAATAAAGGTAAGCATCTTCTAATGACGGTGCTCTTGAAATGGCTCTTGCATCAGGGCAGAAGTCAGCAACAATATTTAGTTCAACCTTAGATTCTTTACGCACACTATGGCTTACAATAAATTCATGCTGGATAGGTTTAAGTTCACTTAAATTGGCCGTTAGTTGCCAACATTTATTGGCGACTTTATCGAGAAGTGTACTGGGTGATTCTGATTGAATTAATTGCCCTGAGTGCATAATCGCAATGCGATCTGCAATTGATTCAACATCTGCCACTATATGCGTAGAGAAAATAATACAACGTTTACCTGCCAACTCGGATAATAATTGGCGAAAATTAGCACGCTCTTGTGGATCTAGGCCAACGGTTGGTTCATCAATAATCAGCAACTTAGGATCATTAAGTAATGCCTGTGCAATCCCAATACGCTGTTTCATACCGCCAGAATAGCCCTTTAATGGCATATGTGCAGCGTGCGTTAGGTTGAGTTTATGAAGTAAAGCTTCAATTGTGTGATCTGCAATTGATTTATCTAATCCTTTTAAGCTAGCGATGTATTGCAAAAACTCGATGCCTGATAACTGATCATATACGCCAAAATATTGTGGCAAGTAACCCAACTCTTTCCTCAATATTTGAGGGGACTTAATAATATCTTGCCCCTGCCAGAAAATATTTCCTTGGCTTGGTTTAGTAATCGTTGCAAGAATTCGCATCAAGCTAGATTTTCCTGCGCCATTTGGGCCTAACAATCCCAAAATCCCTGGCTCAACTTGTAGCGACAGTGATTTGATTGCAAACTTAGTATCTTTGCCACTCTGGTATTTATGGCTAAGTGATTGAATATCAAATAACATTGTACTTTCCTTATAAATCAAGATTCAATTACTGAGCAAAAATAACGCCACAAATAACTCATTTAAATTCAATAGATTAAAAATACTACAACGTAAGCAATATAAATAAATGGTGAATTTAACTAACTATTGGTGAAACAAAAAAGTTATGAACAAAATAACATTCATTTTTCATAGCAATCAATTAAGTCCGTAATTAACTAAAATCTAGCTAAACCGCTCAAATTTATTACCTTAAGCAAAAGAGTAAAGGCGATGTAGTTAGCCATTTTGTTGCCGTTTTAAATGTCCTTTTTCTGGAGGAGTGCATATGGTGAAACAAACTAAAGCCTACTGAACGGCCATCACAATGTAACTTTTTGACCGGTAGCAATAGTGGTAAAGCGGACTATTTGTGAAGATAAATTCATGCCTAAATTAGGTCGGTTTTGTGGCAACTACTGACAAAGGTAACCTAAGAGAGGCTGTGATTGGTCTTTGGAATATGAGTGATTAGTTCTATTGAATATGTATTAATAGCGGCTCTGTTTTGGAAAAAGGTGAAACATTTTGAAGTTATAAATAAAAATATCATTTCATCAAATTTCAAATGGTTAATTAAAGCACTTGGTTCGTAGGGGTATAAAGGGGGGGGCAATAAAATTCCCATATTTAATTTATAATAAAAACAAATGGATAAATCACGTATGGGTGGCATTATGTGATTTTTATTACATAAGCTCTTCATTTAAACGAAAGCCCGTATAACAATGTTCGGGCTTTTTTATTAGTTGTTTATTAATATCTAATAACATTTTTGTTATGTGTTAATTGTGGACAAAGCGAAAGCTACTTTCCAGTAAAACCTAATGCCTGCTTTAAGCTCATGCCGGACGGTCGCAGCTCTATTTTCGGAGGGCTAAGATAATAATTGGCAGCTAAGAAAAATAACCAAGGCAGTTAAGACTTTTTACTAGGTAAAGAGCACTAATTTGGATTTTTGCATTTCTTATTTAATAAGTGAGTGAGTAGGCAAATCAAATGAAATATATTTTCAAGTGTCACCGACCCCTTTTATTTTTTTCAAATTCAAAGCGAAGATTATATTCGTTTTTTAATCAGACAATTGGAACAACATCTTGTGTCTCATTCAGAATTTCTACACTGTTACAGCAGTTTAATCAAGCGCCACGGAGGTGAAGGTGACGCAATGCTACCACTGCGATCACTGTAAAAAACTTTAGAGCGACAACAGGCACATCATTAGCTCATTTACGGCTTAAAGGGAAGTGGCTCAACTATCTCGCTTGCATGATTGAGGGTAAAGTATTGCGAGTTTTCACGGTGTGGCGAGTAAATAGCTAGAGCACTACCTTGGCGGGTTCAGATTATTAGATAATCAAAAAAAGCTTAATGAAAACAGTTTGTTTATTATTCAGCAAAGGTTAATGGGAACATAGCCGGTTCATTAAATAACTTGTTCAACCCGATTGCGGCCATTATCTTTTGCCATATAAAGTGCCTCATCGGCTCGTTTTAATGCTTCATCCAATGATTCGTTTTTTACATTGATACTAGTGACGCCAAAACACGCAGTGATATTTATCGACATGTCATCAATAATTATTTCTGTATCTTCTATGCCTAGTCTAAGGCGTTGTGCTAGTTCAGTTGCAAGTTCCAGATCAGCATGGGGTACGATTACCGCAAACTCTTCTCCTCCTATCCGTCCAATGATATCCACATTGCGTATGATCGATTTTAATGTATTAGCAACGGATAACAAAGTATTATCACCTGCTGCATGACCATAGTTATCATTGATAGACTTGAAGTGATCCAGATCAATCATGATTAGAGCCAATGGTGATTTATATCGTAAACTACGTTCAACTTCTATAGAACCACACTCAAAAAAGGCGCGACGATTTAACATGTTAGTTAGGGGATCGGTTCGTGCTAATAACTCTGCGTGATCTCTTGCTTGCTCCAGTTCTTTGGTACGTACGGTGACAAGTTGCTCGAGTAGTTGCTGATCTTTTTCTAGATGCTCAATATGAATTAATTCAATTTTTTCTTTTTCTTTCGTGAGTTGGTTAAACCGGTCTGCAAGGGCAAAGGAAAGCAGAGCTGCTTCAATAGAAAAACACAATCCAGTGGATAGATCAGAATATAGCGTTATTGGAATCATGTCGATATCCTGTAATAAGGCTAAAGTCATACCCAGAGACCAAATACCCCATCCTAAAATATAAAAGCGAGCATATGACTTGCCTTTTAAATAGATGATCCAACCGATAACGGGAAAAAAAATAGAAGTCAACATGCTAAGGTGAGCTAAAATAACGGCATAGTGACGATACCCTAGCAAGCTGAAAAAAATGGATAGTCCAGCTATAACAAATATTAATTGTAAGAGCCTGTCGATAGTTACTGAATCAGTCGCGGTATGTAAAAATGAGCGGGTAAACTGAGTGGCCATTATCATTACTAAGGCGATGAACAAAACAGGCGAAAAATCGCTAAACCAGTTTGAAGTTGACCACAGGTAGCGATAGCCAAATCCTGTGTTAGTCAATAAAGCGAACAGTGCGCTGATAAGGTATGCGCTATACCAAAAAAATGCGCCCAAGCGAGTGGAATAGCCAATAAATAGATTATAAAAAAACAGTATTATACCTAAACCGAACATGGCACCGATAATAAAATATCGGTTTGCATAGTACTGACTATATTCCTTTACTGTCCATAGTCTAATCTTTGTTTCAGCCAGGCCGGGTTGATCATAAGATAAATGAATCAATAATTGTTGTTCTGCCTTTGCAGGGGTCGTTATTTCAAAGACATTGCTTTCAGATGCAAAAGCACGTTGTGTAAAGGGGATATGATCTCCGGCGTAAAATTTTTTTTCTCCGTTAATATATAATTTGACATGATCCCATTGCAGATGAACTGCCTCTAGCAACCATAACAACTCAGTGTCGTCAGTATTTCTAACTATAATTTTAAGCCAGTAGCCTGAGGAACTGATACCAAAACCACTTTTTCCATCAGGCAGTGGTTGAAATCTTGATAATAAGGCGGCGGATTGTAATTGCTCAATGTTATACGTTTTTTCTGGATCTTCTAAATAATAAATACTTAAAGCAGTGCTTTCTCCCTGCATCACTTGCTTTAGGTTAACCGTTGATTCTGCAAAACAAAAGTTAGTAGACAGCAAGGAAAATAACAATACCAGCAAAGGTGTAAATAGGGATGATACTGTTTGATAGGCTGGTTTTGCAGGATTGTGATAGTAGGGCATCAGGCAAGTATTCCTTATTTTATGAAAAAAGATAAATAAACCAGCTTATTGCAATAAATGATGAACTTTAATTAAAATATTTCTTAAATATATCATCCTTATATTCAAAGGAGTTAATTCTTTTCAATCGACGCTAATCCCTTGTTGTGAATGGGCTTATCGTTCTTGAATTTTTCAATGATATGAATTCCATGAATAAAAAGGGGCGGTGACACTTGATAGCTATTCTCGAGCAAAACAAAGAAGCGGTTTAACAATTTAGGCGACAACTGTCTTGAAAAACACCGTTTTTTGCTTTCTTTGTCTTCGTTTTTTTTCAAACATGCAAAGTAAAAAAATAGTCAGTAGAAAATAAAAATTATAAAATAGCCGTTTACAAAGCAAAGAGGATTGTCGCCTTTTCGTTTATTACCGCAATAAAAAAGTTCACTAGGTAGTTTTTTGAATGGTTTTTTTCATTTTTATTCGCTATAGATTATTCACTTTGTTATTACTTTAAATTACCTTAAACCATGTTAAACGTCGTAAAAAACAGGCTTGAAATTCACCTCAGATCAGCAAGCAGAAATACGTATTAAGTTAGCCTTAGGATTAAGCAAAGCATATGGTGTATCTAGAGCGATCATACTCAATCCTAGCAAACCATAGATTATAGCAGCGCGACACAACGCATTAACTAAAAAGGAACCAACTATTTTGAAAAATTTTTTAGAAAAAAATGAAAAAACAATCCAATGGTTAACAGGTCTAGCTTTCCAATTGCCTTAATTATATCCAGTTGGCTAATATCAACTTAGATCGAAAACACAAAAGTCGACGCTAAATATGTAACATTAGCCATCAACATTCTAAATAAGGATGTTGCAAGACACACAAGCAAACAAGCACAAGAGAATATTCCTGAAAAAAATGCTATTCGCAGTTGGGCAATTAGAGTCTTGGATGCTAAGTCTCCAGTTAAACTTAATGCTCTCGAAAAAGAAGCATTCAAGGTAGAAGGTATTAATTTTATAAATGCAGACTTGACTGAGTTAGAGATGAAATAGCTGAAGATGAGTACGAAAGAGTTAGATAAACTCTTACTTGATTGGAAAAAGAGTAAGCGCTACTTAGAAGCACTAAACCGCCTTTTAACTGTATCGTTAAGTTGCGCACAGTGCCTGTCACGTCATCACGTCAGCGTTGCAGACTAAATGTTATTGATACTGTAAATAATATTAGCTACGTACCTATGATATTGATAGGGTGCGGGTACAGGGTTATAAACCCGCTTAAAATGGTATAACACAATCATTAACAATTAGATCGATACTTTTCTTAGGTTCTACGGTCTATTATTATACTGAAAGCAATAAAGAGGATGAAATGATGAATAAATTTATGACAGGTTTATTAGGCCTTGTTGTCGTTTTAATATCAGCGGCAACAGCACAAGCGGCGCAAGTTGAAGTTAAGTGGACAAATCCTGACAAGTATTCTGATATTGATGCGGGTCAAGAACATCGTCAACATTTTAAAGACAGAACCTTTAAAGCCTTTGAAGAGCATTTTGCTAAAATGGCTGAAGCGCTACCAGAACAACAAAAATTAGTTTTTGATATAACGAATCTAGATTTAGCCGGCGATGTTAATTTTGGTGGTACGAAACGTATTCGTATTATAAAAGATATCTTTTTTCCGCGTATGGAGTTTAGTTACCAATTATTAAATGCCGATAATACTGTGGTTAAAAGCGCAGAGGTTTCATTAAAAGATATGGGTTTTTTAATGCATAACAGTTTTAGATATCGTAATGAATCGTTAAGTTATGAAAAAGATATGCTTGATGATTGGTTTAGAAAGACCTTTGAAAATGAGATGATTAAATAGCCTGATTTTTCTAATTAGAGCGGTCTAATCAGAGCGTTCTAATCCGAGTTTTTCATTAGCACTTTCAGTAACCATTGTGCCAGCGAAAATCTATGAGTTGTCAGCTTTAAGTGAAAATTTATCAGTAAAAGATAAAATTTCAGGTATAAAAAAACGCAGTAAAGCTGCGTTTTTTGGTTTTAACTGTTAGCTATTTAGCTTTGTTCAAGCTTTGCCAACACCATAAATAACTGCTCTATTTTTTTTACAATATCGATCAGTGTTTGCTGATCAGAGGTTTTTTGCCAAAAAACCAAATCATTGGCTACTTCTTCAACGTAAGGCTGAAAAGTATTTGCTGAACATTTAAAGCCAGCGTCTGGGGTGAATATTGCCGCAAAGCCTGCTTGTTTGGCTTCACGTAATGTAGTTAATGTGGCGTCTGCCGCCAGTGATTTCTTTAAAATGATCGAAATATTATCGATTAATTGTTTGTGTACCGCTTCGCTCATAATAACTCATCTTCGTTTCGTGTCTTCAATGGCGCTATTATGCCAAATTGAATGGCATTTTGTTAGCTTCTAAGATAATTTCTCTAACAAGTTTTAGCATTAAATTATGGTGATATTTATTTGGCCAAGGTTAGGTCAGGTTAAATTGATCGGTGTTTTGTTCGCTTCTCCCGCAATTTCTCTGACAAGTTTTGGCATTAAATAGCCAGGTAAAATCGCCAATAGCTGCAAAGTTATTTTTTTTGCCTCTGCTTCTGTGACATCAAAATGAGCGACGCCTTGTACTTTATCAAATAAATGTAAGTAGTAAGGTTGAATACCAACATCAAATAAGCCTTCACTTAGTGCTGCTAGCGTTTTGGCGTTGTCATTAATGCCTTTTAACAATACGCTTTGATTAAAGAGTGGAATTCTGGCCGCAAGCAAAGGTTCAATCGCTTGTGAAACGTTAGCGTCGATTTCGTTGGCATGATTGACGTGAAAAACGATCACAGGTTTAAGTCTTGTTAAACTTAAGGTTTTAACCAAAGCTGGCGTTATACGCTGTGGAATAACGATGGGCAAACGGGTGTGAATACGTAACCGTGTCACGTGGGGGATTTTTTCAATTTCGGTAATTAACCATTGTAAGTGCTCGTCACTGGCCATTAAGGGATCGCCACCGCTAAAAATCACTTCGTTGATTTCTAAATGCTGCTCAATATAGCTAAGTGCTTGTTGCCATCTTGCCTTATTTGGGCTGTTATCGGCATAAGGAAAGTGGCGGCGAAAGCAGTAGCGACAGTTAATCGCACAGCCTGTTTTCACCATCATTAGTACGCGATGTTTATATTTATGCAGCAATCCGGGGGCAACGGTGTCATGTTCTTCTAATGGATCTTCGCTATAACCGTCAGTTATTGAGAACTCTAGATCTAATGGCATAACCTGTTTTAGAATAGGGTCGTTGATATCGCCTTTTTTAATGCGAGTCATTAAGGGGCGCGGCACACGTACAGGAAATAGTTTACGTGCAGCAAAGTGCTGTTGATAGCTTTCTGGTGAAATTTCGACCAAGTCTAACAAGGTTTTTGGGTCAGTAATAACATTTGCCAATTCTTTTTGCCAAGAAGTGTGCAATTTATCGCTGATTTGGGTTATTATTTGCGGCATTTCTATATTCAATTTTTAACCTTTGCGTGTACTGCGTGAACGAACGAGCATAATAATTATGGCTAATTTTAGCACTAACCAGTTCAAAGCTGGACTTAAATTAATGATTGATGGTGAACCTTGTAACATTATCGATAATGAAATTGTAAAGCCAGGTAAAGGGCAAGCATTCAACCGTATTAAAATTCGTAAGTTAATATCTGGCAAAATATTAGAAAAAACGTATAAATCAGGTGAAAGTGTTGAAGGCGCCGATGTGATGGATTCAGAGTTAGGTTATTTATATGCTGATGGTGAGTTTTGGCATTTTATGGATAATGTAACCTTTGAACAAGTGGCGGCCGATGATAAAGCTGTGGGCGATGTCGCTAAGTGGTTAGCGGAAGGTGATATTTGTACCATTACATTTTGGAATGGTAACCCTATTTCAGTCGAGCCACCGAACTTCGTTGAATTACAAATTACTGAAACTGACCCTGGCCTAAAAGGTGACACCGCAGGCACTGGCGGTAAACCGGCAACACTGGCAACCGGCGCCGTGGTACGTGTACCACTATTTGTCCAAATAGGTGATGTGGTAAAGGTTGATACGCGCAATGGTGACTATGTGTCACGTGCGGGTAAGTCTTAAGTTTTAGCTACTATTGGCTAATGACAAAAGCCTGCATTTTGCGGGCTTTTTTGTTGCTGAGCAATGATACCCTTGCTTAAATTAATGGCATTTTTCTCCCGTGGCAAGGCAAAGGCCTTGAACACAACTTTTCACTCGTTCGCCATTATTACTCGTTAACTTACTCAGTGCGTTTTGGCTAAAGCACAAGGCATTATAAGTTGAAAATGACTAATTTGCCCCCACATTAAAGGCACGCAATTTTTTTGAGGTTCGCTATGCAATCAGCATTAAAAATATCAGGATTAAAGAAAACCTATAAAGGTGGCTTTCAAGCACTTAAAGGTATTGATCTGACGGTTAAACAAGGCGATTTTTTTGCTTTGCTTGGCCCCAATGGCGCCGGAAAATCGACCACTATCGGCATTATTATGTCATTAGTGAATAAAACGGCAGGTAAAGTTGTTGTTTTTGGACATGATATTGATCAAGAACTTGAAACAGCGAAAAGCTTTATTGGTGTAGTACCGCAAGAGTTTAATTTCAATCAATTTGAGTCGTTAATGAAAATCTTGGTTAACCAAGCAGGTTACTACGGTGTAGAGCGTAAATTAGCGGTTCAGCGAGCTGAGAAATATTTAAAAAAATTAGACTTATGGGATAAACGTAATGACTCGGCCCGTATGCTTTCAGGGGGTATGAAGCGTCGGTTAATGATTGCTCGAGCATTAATGCATGAACCACAAATGCTGATACTTGACGAACCTACTGCCGGTGTAGATATTGAACTACGCCGCTCAATGTGGGAGTTTTTACGTGAGCTTAATCAGCAAGGCATTACCATTATTTTAACCACACATTATTTGGAAGAAGCTGAGATGCTTTGCCGAAATATTGCCATTATAGACTCAGGTATTATCGTTGAAAACACCGATATGAAATCCTTATTAGCTAAATTAGATGTCGAAACTTTTGTTTTTGATTTAAAACCCAATAGTGTGCCAACAGCCTTGGCGGATTTTAGCTCTAGAGTGATTGATGATCACACTTTAGAAGTTGACGTTAAAAAATGTCAAACCATTAATGCTGTGTTTATTGATCTCAATAAACAAGGTATTGAAGTATTAAGTATGCGAAATAAAAGTAATCGCCTAGAAGAGTTATTTGTCGGTCTAGTCGGTAGCGGTCAAGCAGCAAGCAAAAGCGCGGTTAAGGAATAAATATTATGGCATCATCTAGAAATATCATTGCGCTTAAGAGTATTCTGCACAAAGAAATACACCGCTTTATGCGTATTTGGGTGCAGACCTTAGTGCCACCAGCGATTACCATTAGTTTATATTTTGTTATTTTTGGCTCGTTAATTGGCTCGCGTATTGGTGAAATGGGTGGCTTTGATTATATGTCATTCATTGTGCCCGGTTTGATTATGATGAGTGTTATTACCAACTCATATTCTAATGTCGCCTCGTCATTTTTCAGTGCCAAGTGGCAACGAAATGTGGAAGAAATGTTGGTGGCACCTGTACCTAATTGGGTAATTGTTGCTGGTTATGTGGGCGGCGGAATGGCACGAGGCATGTTAGTCGGCAGTATAGTGACGCTAGTATCTATGTTTTTTGTTGATATACAAATACATAACATTTGGGTGATTATTAGCACAGTGGCACTTACCTCAGCTACCTTTGCTTTAGGGGGGTTAATTAACGCCATTTTCGCCGGTAGTTTTGACGATATATCTATTATCCCCACTTTTATATTAACGCCACTGACCTATTTGGGCGGAGTATTTTATTCGATCAGTTTGTTACCTGATTTTTGGCAAGGTGTATCGCAAATCAATCCTATTGTGTATATGGTCAGTGCTTTTAGGTATGGTTTTTTAGGTATTTCTGATGTGAGTTTGACCTTGTCATTTTCAGTGTTAGGCGTGCTTATTGTGAGTTTGTACACTATTGCTATGGTGTTAATTACTAAAGGTATTGGCTTAAGAAGTTAAGCTTAACCACTAGCTAATAAATTGAAATTTATAGGTAAAAAGTAATGAGCAATACAGAAATAATCGGTGACTCAAGAATGATTGAAACTAACCAACCCGATATGCATGAAAAGTTGGTTGATATCGTTCATAAGCATATTGAGCATCCATCACGAAAGCCAATACAAGCACACACTCAGCAAGCATTTGATGAAATTAACGCTATTGTGCTCGCATTTTCGGGCGAAGTTATTCTTGATTCCTGTTGTGGTGTTGGCCAAAGTACGCGCTTATTAGCCAAGCAAAACCCGGATGCCTTAGTCATAGGGGTAGATAAATCTGCCCATAGAATTAACCGTAATGTCGATGAAGTTGAGCATGATGACGGTCAAGGAAAAGTACAGAATTATCATTTGATCCGCGCTGATTTAAATGACTTTTATCGCCTTGTTGTGACGGCTAACTGGCAAATAAGTCAGCATTATATTTTATATCCAAACCCTTGGCCAAAAGCTAAGCATGTGCAGAGACGCTGGCACGGTAGTGCGGTTTTTCCACAAATTATTGCTGTTGGGCAAGAAATTATTTTACGCAGTAACTGGCGACTTTATTTAGAAGAGTTTCAACTGGCCGCGAGTATATTTTCTTTGCAAGGTGATATATCAGCGATTAATGATGCTGAGCCGTTAACGCCATTTGAGGCAAAGTATCAAGCGAGTGGGCAGCAATGCTGGCAATTGCGTATTTTTAAGTAACGACAGCAGTAAAATAAAAACAAAAAATTGGTTAAATTAACAAATTTTTAGCCAATTTATAGCATTTTAACCATCAGTGTTAAGCTGCTTTTTATTGTTTTTATTATATATTTCATTTGGTTATGTTTTTGGCCTGAATGTTGATATTACTTTAGTATATCAACTGGTAATTTAGGATGAATATCATGACAAACAATATTAAAAAAACCGTTTTTATGCTGGCGTTAAGCAGCTTGGCCATTGTTGAACTGGCTTTGGTTTATATAGCGACTTTAGTGGCTTAAGCACGATTTTAGCTCAGTATTACCGCTAAATTCAGGTGAGTTAAATTGAGCTTTATTTGGCTTAATCTTAGGTTTAAAGCTCAATTTTTATTGAAAAAACGAGACTTTTGCTTGATTTTTTATTACAGTGCCGCTCATATATAAATATCAACTTGCTTAAGGTAAGTCGTTAATAGTGAATAAATATGACGGTGAATAAACGCGCGGCAAAAGCGTCTGAAGAGTCTTTACTGCGCATTTTTACCATTCCTGTCGCACCTGATTCTACATTAGGTCGAATAGAGAGTGAGATGTCGCAAAACTTGGCAGGCTTCCTTGGCGCACATATAGCGGCAACAGAGCAAGCGTTGAGCGAAATTGAAAAAGACTTTGCTTATTCGCAGATCCCGGAAGAGCCTGCTTTTGTTTCTGATCACATGCAGCACTTGCTTGACAAGTTGGTGTCTCAGTCCGTACATACCTCAAGTCCAAGTTTTATTGGTCATATGACCTCAGCACTGCCTTACTTTATTTTGCCGTTGTCAAAGTTGATGGTGGGCTTAAATCAAAACTTGGTTAAAATTGAGACCTCTAAAGCCTTCACCCCGATGGAGCGACAAGTCCTCGGTATGATGCATCGTTTAGTTTATCAAGATGAAGCACCATTTTATCAACAGTGGATGCACAGTGCTAATCACTCCTTAGGCGCATTTTGCTCAGGTGGCACTGTCGCTAATTTAACGGCACTTTGGGTTGCGCGTAACAACTTACTAAAACCTGATGGCGATTTTAACGGTGTAGCGCGTGAGGGCTTATTTAAGGCGCTTAAACACTATCAGTATGATGGCTTAGCTATTTTAGTCTCGGCTCGTGGTCATTACTCACTGAAAAAATCAGCCGATGTACTTGGCATAGGTCAAGACAGCGTTATTGCTATTCCAACCGATGAAAATAATAAAATTGACTGCCAATTGCTAGCGGCTAAATGTCAGCAATTAGCCAGTGAAAATATTCATGTACTCAGTATTGTTGGTGTCGCTGGGACAACGGAAACAGGCAATATAGACCCCCTTGATAAAATGGCCGCTATTGCCCAACGTTATGGCGCGCATTTTCATGTTGACGCCGCTTGGGGCGGAGCCACTTTATTATCAAATAAATATCGCCCTTTATTAAAAGGCATCGAGTTAGCTGACTCTGTGACTATCGACGCACATAAGCAAATGTATGTGCCAATGGGCGCTGGGCTAGTGGTGTTTAAAAATCCAGCCTCGGTGGCAGCCATTGAACATCATGCGGAGTACATTTTACGTAAGGGCTCAAAAGATTTAGGTAGTCATACTTTGGAAGGCTCACGCCCAGGTATGGCAATGCTGGTCTATTCTGCGCTGCACGTGATCAGTCGCCCTGGCTATGAAATGCTGATTAATAACAGCATTGAAAAAGCACATTATTTTGCTAAGTTGATAGAGCAACAGCCTGATTTTGAACTGATCACTACACCTGAGTTATGCTTATTAACTTATCGCTACAATCCTGCCATGGTGCAAAAGTTGTTGGCGCATGCTGATGATATTGAGCAAGAAAATATCAATGAATTACTCGATAAACTGACTAAGTTTATTCAAAAACGCCAACGTGAAAATGGTAAATCTTTTGTTTCTCGTACCCGTATTGAAGTGAAAAAATATCAAGGGCGTAAAACCTTGGTTTTTCGTGTGGTATTAGCCAATCCATTGACCTCAAAAACTATTCTTCAAGATGTTTTAGCCGAGCAAACAACCTTGGCACAAGAAAGTGAAAGCTTTTTGCCATTGTTACTGTCGATGACCTGAACATTTTTATCGGCAAATAAAAAAGCGACTACCCTGAGTAGTCGCTTTAATGGTCACTGCGTTATAAAGTGCGTTATAAAGCTATCCAGTCATAAAATAACTTAAGCTAATGTTACTTGTAGGTTATCGATTAACCGTGCTTTACCACAATGCGCGGCCGCGAGAATCACCAGTTCTTTATCGTCTTTGCTTGCGGGTTGTAAAGTGCGCGCGTGACAAATATGAATGTAATCAGTTTTCATGCCAGCCATATTGATATTACGGGCTGCTTTTTGCGCTAAGCCAATAAAGTCATCGTTGCTTCGTATGGCTTGAGCAAGCCACTTAAGGTTTTGATTTAAGGCGGGCGCTATGTTTTTTTCTTCTTTATTAAGATAATTATTACGTGAGCTTAACGCTAAACCTGAGGCTTCTCGCACGGTTTCAACGGCTATTATCTCAATCGGCATAGATAAGTCTTCTACCATGGTTTGAATAACTTGCACTTGTTGATAGTCTTTTAAGCCAAAGCAGGCAATGTCGGGTTGAACTAAATTAAACAACTTACAGACAACCGTTGTTACACCACGAAAGTGTCCAGGGCGACTTTCACCACAATAGTGTTGAGAAACATTCGGTACTTCAACGTAACTTTGTTGGTCTAAACCCTTGGGGTAAATAATCGCAGGCGTTGGCGTAAATAATAAGTCGCAACCCGCGGTAAGTAATTTCTCTTGATCCGCCGCCATAGTGCGAGGGTAATTGCCGATATCTTCATTAACGCCAAATTGCATTGGGTTAACAAAAATGCTGGCAACCACTTTATCGGCAACTAATTTGGCTTTTTCTACTAAGGTCATATGCCCTTGATGTAAGTTGCCCATAGTGGGAACAAAAGCAATTTTAAGACCTTGTTGGCGCCAAAGATTAATTTTGCCACGTAAATTCGAAATTTGTTCAATTGTTTGCATGGTTATTCAACTTTCTACTCGCTGTTGAAGGCTAAAGTTCTAATGACTATGGGTTTTATAGCCAACAGATACATTAATTGCTCATCTTCTAATGGTAGACATAATATACCGCGTCTTTGTGTCATCAGAGTTGTTGGTTAGGTGAATATGTGCTCAGGGCCTGGAAAACTACCTTTACTGACTTCGTCAATATAGAGCTCTACTGCCTTTTTTATATCGCCAGTATCGATTAAAAAGTTACGTGAAAACTTAGGCATATAACTACATGAGATGCCTAAGGCGTCATGCATCACTAAAATTTGTCCGTCGGTATCTTTACCTGCTCCTATACCTATGGTCGGTATCGATATAGCTTCGGTAATGGCTTTACCTAGGGCACTTGGAATACACTCTAGCACTAATAACTGTGCACCGGCGGCCTCTAATGCTTTGGCGTTTTCAATCATCTCTAGGGCTTTATCGCTTTCTCTACCTTGTACTTTAAAGCCACCAAAGACGTTAACTGACTGTGGTGTTAAGCCTAAATGGGCACAAACGGGGATACCGCGCTCAACTAAGCCTTTAATACTGGCTTCTAACCACTGGCCACCTTCTATTTTTACCATGCTGGCACCGGCTTGCATTAGCTTAGCGGCGTTTATATAGGCTTGTTCGGTAGTCGCGTAACTCATAAAAGGCATGTCAGCGATAATAAGACTGTTTACCACACCACGTTTTACACAGAGTGTATGATAAGCCATATGGTCGATATCAACGGGTAGGGTATCGTCATGGCCTTGTAAAACCATGCCTAGTGAGTCACCGATCAATATTGCGTGAATACCTGCTTGATCGAATATTTTCGCGAAACTGGCATCATAGGCGGTAATAGTGGTGATCTTTTCACCTTGTTGTTTCATTTTCTGCAAGGTGGCTGTGGTTATTCTGGCCATAGTATTTCCGTTGGTTATGATGCAGCATTAATTTTTGCTACTTTTAGTGCTGTTATTCTAACTTAACTTACTGTGAATTTTTAGTCCATTTTTATTAATCTGGTCAGCCAGTTCTTGAATATTATCACCATCAGGTAAAATTAAGTCAGGTGCTATTTCTGCCAGCGGTAGTAGCACAAATTCTCGTTGCTTTAAGCCATAGTGCGGAATGGTTAAGCGCTCAGTACTTATCACTTGCAGGGCAAATAACAGTATGTCTAAATCTAGTACCCTAGCGCCCCAACGATTATCCTTGCGAACACGACCGGCAGTTTGCTCAATATGTTGTAGTTGATCAAGTAATGCCATGGCACTTAGGCTGGTTTCAATGGCGACCACAGCATTCATGTAATCAGGTTGATCTTGTGGTCCCATTGGGCGGCTAAAGTATAATGAAGACACTTGGCTAACCTGACAGTTTTCTAATTGCGCTAGTTTATCTAACGCAGAAGATATTTGTGCTTGCGGATCAGCTAAATTACTGCCTAAACCAATATAGGCTAAAGCCATTAGGCTTCTCTACTAGCGTTTTCTACCCGAGGTTTTTTGCGCTTACGTGTGGTGCGTCGAGGGCCATTTTTACTGGGTACAATACTTTTTATCATCACTTGTTGTGTGTCGGTATTAGCTTCTTGAAAGTCTCCCCACCACTTAGCCAGTTCTTGCAGAGAACCTGGTTCGCTTTGACTAATGTTTGGCTGTTCAATTTCAGCGCGCAGTAATAAAAAGTCATAACCGGCTCTAAACTTAGGGTGTTCAAGTGCTTTAAATGCGCGTTTACCATCTCGGCGAACTAACTTCTCTTGTAAAATCCAAATGTCTTTCATCACGGCTTGAAAACGTTTGGGTATAGCAATACTGCGCTGTTGCTCTGACATCACTTCACTTAAGGCGCCAAAAAATGCATCTTGTGGTGTTAGTTGGGCTTCACGATTTAATCTTTGTATTTGCTCTTGCATCGGATACCAAAGCATAGCAGCAAATAAAAATGCAGGGGTAACACGCTGGTCATTATTAACTCTATGATCCGTGTTTTTCATCGCCAAACTGATAAAGTCAGCTAAATAAACTTGAGATTTTTGATTCAGTTGTTGATCAACCGCAGGGAAGAAGTACTGAAATAAACTGTAATCACGCAGCAGTTCAAAGTTTGCTAACGCTTTGCCAGACATAAACAGCTTTAAAAACTCTTCAAACAAACGCGCAGGCGGAATATTAGCCATCAGTGGCGCAAGCGTTTTTATCGGCGCTTTGGTGTCAGGATGAATTTCCATATCTAATTTTGTCGCAAAACGAATAGCACGTAACATTCTAACGGGGTCTTCACGGTAGCGTGTTTCTGGGTCACCAATTAAGCGAATTTGTTTAGCGTAAACATCAGCGACACCATTGGCAAAGTCATAAACTTTAAAGTCTTTGGCTGAGTAATAAAGTGCATTAATGGTAAAGTCACGACGTTCGGCGTCCTCTTCAATACTGCCATAAATATTGTCACGCAATAACATGCCGTCTTCACTTTGCTTTGAGGTTTTTTGGCAATTTTTTTCTTCATCGCTATCGTGATGGCCCCTAAAGGTGGCCACTTCAATAATTTCCCGACCAAAAACAATATGGGCAAGACGAAAGCGACGACCAATAAGTCGACAATTACGAAACAATTCTTTAATTTGCTCAGGGGTTGCGTTGGTGGCAATATCAAAATCTTTGGGTTCAAAACCTAAGATAATATCGCGAACACCACCGCCCACTAAGTAAGCGTCATAGCCGCCTTTATTTAAGCGATACAATACTTTTAAGGCATTGTGACCGATGTGTTTTCTAGAGACAGGGTGCTGATCACGTGAAAGTATAATAGGCTGTTCAAATGATGGCTGCTTAGCGTTTTTTTTTCGGGCTTTTCCGAGTACTTTTTTACACAAATTGATCACGCTTTTGATAATGATGGACCCCAGGTTTATCGATAAATTTCCCGCGCAATGATATAACAGTGTAAAGGAAAAGAGAATGGAAACAGTGTGAAAAGTCGGCGTTAATTGTACTTATAAAACTATTTCTTGTGATTTTGGTACTTGAGTGATCGACCAGTGGGCGATTGCCCAAGTTAAAAGCTCAGTCACATTGGCTTGTTGTAATTGTTCAGGCGGCTGTTGACCCAAAAATTTTAAGGCGGCAAATAGTGAAGGTACTGGGTTTTTTTGATCAATTTCAGGGGCGTTATTTTGCTTACTGAGTTTAAAACCTTGCGGAGTTACTGCTAGTGGAAAATGACCAAATTTAGGGGCGTTATGCTGTAAAATTTGATAAAAACTTAATTGTCTTGCTGTGGGTTCAAGTAAATCACAACCACGGATAACATGGGTAATCCCTTGATAGATATCGTCAACAACGACCGCTAATTGATAGGCAAATAGGCCATCTTTTCTTAAGACAATAAAGTCTTCTTGAGCCAGTTTAGCATTGCAGGTGACTGAGTGCTGAATAAGATCGTGATAGTGTGAGATGCCTATAGTGTTAATCACGCGAATAGCACTCCCATTTTCCGGCTGTGATAAGTGTCGACAATGGCCTTGGTAGATTCCGCCCGTGGCTTTAATTTGGGCTCGCGTACAGGGGCAATAATAACTGAGTTTTTCTTGGGCTAATGCGGATAATACTTCACGATAAACTTCACTTTGTTGGCTTTGGTAAAGTACGTCTTCATCCCAGTGCAAACCATAGTTTTCCAGTGTGGTTAATATTTCAGCACTGGCGCCGGCCTTTTCCCTAGGTGGATCAATATCTTCAATTCTTACTAGCCATTGGCCGTGATTATGCTTGGCATCTAGATAACTGGCTAGTGCAGCAATTAATGAACCGAAATGTAATAAGCCTGAAGGCGAAGGTGCAAAGCGGCCCCGATAGTGACTGGCAGTATCGGGTCGCAAAGATTGGCTGATATCAAACAATGTCGAGGGCTTTTAACCCGCGAGTTGACGTTCTTTGATTTCTTGTAATGTTTTACATTCAATGCAAAGATCAGCTGTTGGGCGGGCTTCTAAACGGCGAATGCCAATTTCAATGCCACAAGAATCACAAAAACCAAAATCATCATCTTCGATAAGTTGTAAGGTTTTCTCTATTTTCTTGATTAGTTTACGTTCACGGTCGCGTGTACGTAATTCAAGACTGAATTCTTCTTCTTGAGCCGCACGGTCAACAGGATCAGGAAAATTTGCTGCTTCATCCTGCATATGCGATACGGTACGATCTACTTCTTGGCGAAGTTGTATACGCCACGCGTCTAGAATTTTTTTGAAATGTTCTAGTTGCGCGGCATTCATGTATTCTTCTTTAGGCTTTTCAACGTAAGGGTTGACACCTGCTAATGCTAAAATACCTAATGTTTTCTGTGCTGGCATGCTAATTCTCCTAGCCCTAAATCGATGAATATTGGTTACGTCATGTAACTTCATCGCTTGGTTGCAACGGCCAATTCATACAGGCCCAAAATGTCCCACATATATTGTGCTAACTTATATAAAATTCAAGGCTTAATTGATAAATAATCAGGATAAAATATAAAGTTTTTTTAAAATATTACAGCGGTTTAAATTTTAACCAAGATGACAATAAAATTTGAGCAAGCTCTTTTAGCAAGTTTTTAACCCTCTCGTCAATCATTATTCTTGCTATTTTTTTATTATCACTAAAATGTGACCGGTACTTTGTTCGCTAACATAATGGTGAAATTATGTTTTTCTTTTTGAAAAGTAGCTTTGTAAGCTATGATTTCAACGCCTCGTTGGCTTGCTTCACGCAGCAGCTCTGCGTATTTAGCATCAATATGTGCTGCAGGCTTAACATCTTTTATGCCTGAATGTAGTACAGCAAATAAAAGCACGGCTCTGTGGCCGTTTTCTGCCATGGCCATTAATTCACGTAAATGTTTTTGCCCTCGCAAAGTCACCGCATCTGGAAAATAGCCCTGATCTTCGGCTAATAAAGTTACGCTTTTGACTTCGATGAAAGTCTCTTGGCCACTTTTATCCGTCAGGTGAAAATCAATCTTACTATTTTCGTCGCCATATTTAACTTCGCGCTTTAATGCGTTAAAACCCTGTAGTTCAGTAATGGTGCCATTTAAAATGGCTTGTTCTGCCAGTTGATTAGCCCGCAATGTATTAACACAAATAAAATGATTTTTTTGGGTCTGTGTTAACTCCCAGCTAAAGGGATATTTGCGTTTGGCGTTGTCTGAGGTGCTAAACCAAACAATATCATTAGGCACCGCACAGCCACTCATCGCACCGGTATTGGCAACATGAATGGTGCAATCGCTACCATCTGCTAAGGTGATATCTGCCAAGAAACGTTTGTAGCGCTTAACTATAGTCGCTTTTGTTAAATTAATTTTCATTACATATTTTCATTACATATTATAAGTCATCAGGCTTATTGCATGTTACGTGATGAGCCGTTGAACTGCTAATTTCTCTCAACAGGCTTTACTGTCTTTATAACTTAGGGAAAAAATGACTTAGAGATAAAAACAGCTTTAAGACCATAAAACTGTGTTGCCGTACTTAATTTTTTCAGTAAGCAATTCAGTAAGCAATTCAGTAAGCAATTCAGTAAGCCATAGAAGAGAAAGTCTATATTGGTCTCTAGTCAATCATGTGCAAAATTTCGCAACGACTATCGCTATAAATTTTCTACGCTAGCTTAACAACAAGGTATTTACCAGGCTTAATGCCATTACTCAGTTTTAGCCTAAAGTAGATAAAAAAAGCAGTTTGATAAATGAGCTGCAAAGGTTAATTATTTGCCGTTATGTTGCCGGTATGGTGCAACGGGTATAGACTATTAGCTTAACATTAAATGCAAAGGCGATAACATGACCACAGCTAATTCTGCTTCAGTATCAATAACCTTGACCACTAGTAATAATGCACAAGGTTGGCAGCAAGATAAAACCCTACAAATTACCCATGATAATATTGCCATTTACTTACCCCAAGACGCTGCCCATCGCTTACGTCAAATTCAAATGGCTGCGCGTAAAATAGAAAAATTAGATATTGCGCATGCATCGCTTCAGGGCGATGCCTGGGATGAAGCGAGTCAGTGGGCTTTTGCGCTTGGATTTAGTTGTGTTAACAAACTAGAGAATATTAGTTTTTGTGGTGAGCCAGAGTTAATTGAACGTTTGCATAATAAGCTCGCTGTTTATGCTTGGAGTCGCGACTTAACTAACCAAACACCGGCTGAACTTTACCCGTTAAAGTTGGCACAATTAACCTCAGACTATATTAAAAACCTCGCCCCTAACCATGTTTCTACTCGTCTTATTCAAGGTGAAGAACTCAAAGCGCAACAATGGATGGGTATCTACAATGTAGGTAAAGGGAGTGTTAATGAGCCATGTTTGCTCGAGCTTGATTTTAACCCGAGTGCCGATGAAAGTGCAGCAGTTACTGCTTGTTTAGTGGGTAAAGGTATTACCTTTGACAGTGGTGGTTATAGTCTTAAAAGCAATGTTGGTATGTTTGATATGAAGTGTGACATGGGCGGTGCAGCTGTTGTTGCCGGCGCGTTGGCATTGGCAATCAAACAAGGTTTGAACCAAAGGGTTAAGTTATACCTATGCTGTGCAGAAAATATGATCAGCAGCAATGCCTATAAACTTGGCGACATTATTACCTATAAAAATGGCGTTACTTGTGAAGTGGCTAACACCGATGCCGAAGGCCGTCTGGTGCTGGCTGATGGTTTAATGGCCGCCAGTGAAACGGGTGCGCCAATGATTATTGATGCGGCCACCTTAACCGGTGCTGCTGTGATGGCCACTGGCGGTGATTACTCTGCTTTATTCGCGCTTGATCATAGTGTGGCGGCAAAAGCGCAAGCATCAGCAAAAACCACCGGTGAAGCATTATGGCAGTTTCCTTTAGAGTCTTGGCACCAAGATAAATGCCCATCAGCATTTGCTGATACAGCCAATAGCCGCACGGCAAAAGGTGGTGGGGCTGGTGGTGCGAGTAATGCCGCAGGATTTTTATCACGCTTTGTCGATAACGACGGTGCTGGTTGGTTACATTTTGATTTAGCTGGCGCTTATAATGGTGCTGAATCTAACTTATGGGCCGCAGGTGCAACAGGTCTTGGTATTGCTACAATTGCAGATTTGATCACTAAGCATTAATTTTTTAAAAGCAGGTTTTGGCTAGGCTAAGTGGCAGTTACTTGCTTTCACTAGCAGGAAACAAAGCGCTGGTTACTAAGCCAACTGACATTTACTCAGCTTTTTATGGTCTTTTAAAACCTCAATTTAAAGCTTCAATTTAAGATATGAAAGCAGTGCTAGAAAAGATATTTTCTAGCACTTTTTATATCTGTTAACGATGGCTTTAAGGGCGTGATATGGGCGAGGACTGTCAACTTTTTAATGGGCTTTAGCCTTGTTGTAAATACTGTTCTAGCCAAGTTTTTGCACTGTCTATATCACTAAAAATATAAAAGGTAATATTACAGGCTTGGTAAATCCGTCCTAGCTGTAACTGCTGAATATCAGCAGTGCTACTGTCAATTAATACACTCGCATTGGCGATTAAGCCATGTTTTACGCGGTATTTATTGACCTTGATTAAGGCATCTTCCGCTTCAGGTGAAAAAACACTATTGCCATAAAAAGCAATTAATAAGCCCCAAGGTTGGCCGGAAAACTGTTCACAAGCACCATACATATCCTTGATATATTTTTCGGTTACGTGCTCATTAAATGGGCCAAAAGCTTCTACTTGTAAAATGTTCGATCGCGATGCTATTGAATATTTATCTTCTACTATTGTTTCCATTGTGCAAACTCCATTTTAACCAGAGGGGTAACAGTAATAACAGTATTTTGCCCGCTTGCCAAGTAAGCATGTTTTCTAAAATTTGCCAATTTAAATCTCTTTAAAAATCAAGGCTAAAAATTTATTTCCCATGTTTGAACTGACTCGTACCTAACACCTAGGGCGGTCGAGTATGAATGATATAAGCTAAAGCTAGTGATGCTCAGTTGTTGTTTAAATACGCTTTGTTGAAGGTTTTTACATAGTGCGGGTAACGGAGTTTTTGCTTTGCGGTAAAGGCTTAGGTGCGGTTGGTAGCCGCTGTTTTCAAGCGCAATATTACTGTTCAGGCTTAACTCAAGCACAGTGCGCTGTAAATATATTAACCAGTCAGGACAGCTTGCTGGCATAAGGTGTAATACCTGTGCCTTTTTAAAATAACCTAGCTTTGACAACACGATAGATGAGGTCTTGTTTTGTTGTATAAGAGCTTTTAGGTGCTGTTGAATAAAACCATGCTGTTGGCTAATTAATTGCGCTACACTCGCTTGTTGTTGCGGGGCGATAAAACCTAAAAAGGCCAAAGTAATATGAAAGTTTTGCCTGTCGATGGGTTTAAATGGCAAGGGTAAGTGTTGCTCGCGCCATTGGGCAATTTTTACTTTATCTGTGTCGACAATATCTAAGGCAATAAACATGCGTTTTTTCATCAATCTTTCCACTTTAGCGACTTAAGAAAATGACAGTAAAGTTGCTATTAATCTCATTAAGCTTGTGACCATACTTTGATCTTCTGGCGATTAAACGGACATTAAGCATAAGTACTGTAGCGTTTATTCGCTATATATTTTGTATGGCTACTATATTCAGGTTGCTGAAATAATAGTAGGAAGTCGCCGCTGCTCTTCATATTAATAAAGCCTATTTGCTTTTCTGTGATTTGATTGATTCGTTAAGTCTTTTCAGAACAGCTCTACATTCTTCTTTGTCTTTCATTGAACCAGTATTGCAGGCAGATTTTTGAGTATCCTTACCTATTTCAAAGTTACGCTGAACACCATAATGGAGACATGACGATAAGAATAATATACCGGCCAAGCAACTGATAATTTTCATTGTTTTTTCCATAACGTTAATTAATATACTTTAAGCAAGGAGTCGAATTCAGCTAAACTTATAGAGTTCACTTGTCGACTACACTAGGTAAAATTATTAAGCGCTATATTGATAAAACGCCTAAAATTATATTCAACACGGAATGATGCGAAAGGAGAGATATTTAATTTTATAGAAATGTTCTACAATCCTAAAAAGCATAACTCTCATACAGATAGTATTTCAGCTACTAAATTTGAGAAAGCATATTTTTCTGAGTTAAAAACTGTCTAGTGAAATATGGAAAGTCCAAGTGTAGCCAAAGATAAATAGCATAATCAAAAGTAACAAGTTAAAGCATAGCAGATGCGCCAACTTGTTGACTTCATCTAAGTGATAATAACTTGTCAGTCAATTACTGCGCCGCTAATTGATGCGTTTTATCATTTATATTTTTATACCTATAAAAAATCCAAACAATCAAAATATAAAAAGTAGAGTCCATAAAATTAACCTTCCAATTAATAAAATATTAGCCGACCTTTTACAAGAGTTAAAAAGTAATCAGAGTGTGGTGTTGCAGGCAGAACCTGGGGCAGGTAAATCTACTGCCGTTCCGCTTGAATTATTAAAAGCTGACTTTTTGAATGGTCAGCGAATTATTATGCTTGAGCCTAGACGAATGGCAGCAAGGTCAATTGCTCATTACTTAGCTAAGTGCCTGGGTGAAAAGGTTGGTGAGACTGTTGGTTATCAAGTAAAAAATGACAAAAAAATATCAGCGGCCACAAGACTTGAAATCTTAACCGAAGGAGTGCTGACTAGGCGACTTCAATCAAACCCTGAATTAGCAGGTGTTGGCCTTATAATATTTGACGAGTTTCATGAGCGGTCTATTAATACTGATTTATCACTTATGTTCTCTCTCGAAATTCAACAAGTCATTCGTGAAGATCTTCGTCTTTTAGTGATGTCTGCGACATTAGATACAAATTTAGTATCAAAGTATCTCGGTGACGCACCTGTGATGTTATGTCAAGGAAGAGCATATCCAGTTAGCGTTTTGCATCAAAAAACAGATAAAAAACAGTTGGCATCGAATGTCTGTAAAGCAATATTTAATGTCATTGAAGATGAGGGAGATATTCTTGTATTCCTCCCTGGCGTTGCTGACATAAAAAGATGTATTTCACATGCTGCAACAGTATTTTCAGAGCACAATAAACTTAAACTGGTGTCATTACATGGTTCATTGCCATTAGAAGAGCAGGAAAAGGCGATTGCATTAGCACCGCTAGGCGTTAGAAAAATTATTTTCACAACTAATATCGCAGAAACTAGTTTAACTATCGAAGGTATTACCTGTGTCATTGACTCAGGTCTGGAAAAAAAACTTATTTTCAACCCGTCAAGTGGCATGTCAAAGCTGACGACAACTCATATATCAAAAGCGTCAGCCGAGCAACGTAAAGGGCGAGCAGGTAGGTTATCTGCAGGGAAATGTTTAAGGTTATGGAGTGAAACCGAACATATATCGCTAAAAGACTACCAAGAAGAAGAAATTTTGAATGCAGATTTAGCTGATGCCGTGATAGAGCTAGCAAGCGCTGGACATTCGAATTATGAGGAAATTAATTGGTTAACACCTCCGCCAAAAGCTCATTATGACTCAACTCAAGATTTGCTGGTGAAATTAGGTATGCTTGAGAAATCAGGAAAAATCACAAGGCTTGGAAAACAAGCAAGTACTCTGCCTATCCACCCAAGGCTAGCTAAGATGATGTTGGCAGCGAATGGTAACCAAGAGCGTGAAATTGCTTGTAATATTGCTGCTCTCTTGTCAGAACGAGATATATTGCAAGGGAGTGATAGTGCTGATTTCTTGATGAGATTACAGGTTCTTATTGAGAACGCGGCGGGTCATGTTAATAAAGCCTATGTAAATAGAAATACGTTAAAAACGGTAGTTAAAGATGTTCAGACATTACAGTCATCTATAAGACATAAAAAAAGCAAAGTAGATATCTCAGGTATTTCAGACATCGCAGCATATTTGTTGCTTCTAGCATTTCCGGAAAGATTGGCTAAAAGACGTTCAGCTAATAGCAATAAATATCAACTAGCCAATGGTAAGGGGGCTTTCCTTGCAGAAGATGATCCTCTTATTAATCATGAGTATTTAGTAGTTAATGATTGTGATGCGCAAAAAAAAGAAGGTCGAGTTTTTAGTGCTATTACTTTTAATAAAGATATTTTATCTGAAAAATTTTCTCAGGAAATTTCAGAACAAACAGCATATGAGTTAGCAGCAAACAATAGCCGTGTATACGCAAGGGTATTGAAAAAATATGGCAGTTTAATCATCGAAGAAACAAGAAGTAATGATGTGCCGACTGAATTCATATTAGACAGTATTAAATCTCTGGTAAAGACAGATGCTAGAAACATATTAAGCTGGACTCAAGAGTGCGATGATTGGATGAAAAGGGTGATATGGCTTGGTGGCAAAGTGGAAGGCTTTCCCGTGTTATCAGAGACTTTAATCATGAACACGTCTGAAAACTGGTTATTACCGTATGTTTCAAATATTAAAAAAATATCGGATTTAAAACGAGTGAAAATATTACCCCTATTATCATCATTATTAACATATGAAGAATCAAAAGTACTTGAGAAAGAAGCTCCAGTAATTTATACAACACCCAGTAATAAAAAGGTTTCCATCATTTACGACAAAAATTCAGAGCCAACAGTGGCTGTCGTATTGCAAGAATTGTTTGGTGAGCTTAAATCTCCAATGTTGGCAGATAATAGTATTGCACTACGATTTGAATTGTTATCACCAGCGCGAAGACCAATACAAATAACGAGTGATTTAGCCAACTTTTGGGGGGGATCATATGTCGAAGTTGCAAAAGACATGCGAGCTAAGTATCCCCGCCATAGATGGCCGATTGATCCCTTTTCTGAACAAGCAGGTAGCTCTAGAAAAAAACGAATGACATAAGCGTCTATATCAAATAATAATTTTTGAGATCTCAACGTGCTAATGCGTTAGCGCTAGGTTAACTAAATAAGTCATGACTGTATTTTTACTAAGCGTTTTTAAGCCGCTTTATTATCGCGTGTTTACTTGAAATAGGCATTTTTATAACCACCTTTAGTAGAAGATTACCCTACAGGACAGCCACTGTGAGCGACAACAGCCAAACCATTAATCAGCCTATTTCAGATCATAGCTCTGCAAAAAAAAAGCCTAAAGCATTCAGCAGTCTGTTGCCTATTTTCGCCTTTATAAAACCATATAAGCTAATGTTAGCCTTGGCCTTATTGGCTTTATTAGTCACTGCAGCGGTTAACTTGTCTTTAGGACAAGGGGTAAAGTTTGTTATTGATAACGGTTTTATTGCCGGTTCAGTTGAACAATTGCAATCGGCTATTTTAGCTTTAATCGGCTTAATTAGTTTGCTGGCCGTTGGCACTTTTAGTCGTTTTTATTTAATGTCTTGGTTAGGTGAACGGGTCAGCGCAGATATGCGCAAAGCGGTGTTTAATCGCATTGTTACTTTGCATCCTAGCTATTTTGAAGAAAACCGCAGTGGTGAGTTAATGTCGCGCTTAACCACTGACACCGCCTTATTACAGTCTATTATTGGTTCGTCTTTTTCAATGGCACTGCGCAGTATATTATTACTTATTGGTGGCTTGGTGATGTTAATGGTGACTAATTTTAAATTAACCCTTTTTGTGGTTTTTTCAGTACCCATTATTTTAATACCTATGATGATTTATGGTCGTAAAGTCAGAAAATTAGCAGAAAGTTCACAAGATGCTATTGCTGATGTAGGTACTTATGCCGGCGAAATCATTCAAAATATAAAAGTGGTGCAAAGTTATACCCATGAAGTAAAAGAACAAGATGCTTTTGCCCATGAAGTAGAGAAGGCATTTTCTGTCGCCAAACAGCGCGTAAAGCAACGTTCATACTTGATCGCTATTGTTATTTTTCTTACCTTTGGGGCGATTAGCGCCATGTTGTGGGTGGGCGGTATGGACGTGCTAAAAGGGCAGATGAGTGCTGGCGAATTAGGCGCCTTTATTTTTTACGCCATCATTGTTGCTATGTCTGTCGCCACTATTGCTGAGGTATACGGTGAATTACAACGAGCAGCAGGCTCAGCAACTCGGCTGTTAGCATTACTTGAGATTGAAAGTGATATTAAAGAGTTAGTTTCTCCACAAGTGATGAATAACCATGCCCAGTCGGTGATCAGCTTTAAAGAGGTTGATTTTTGTTATCCATCACGGCCAGACAGTGCGGCACTTCATCAGATTAATTTAGCCATACCGACGGGAAAAATTGTGGCATTAGTGGGTCCATCGGGTGCAGGTAAAACAACGTTATTTGAATTGCTACAACGTTTTTATGACCCTCAAAAAGGCAGTATTCGTTTTAATGATATCGACATCACTGAGTTAAAATTAACTGATTTACGTCAAGCCATGGGTATGGTGCCGCAGCATCCGATACTGTTTAGCTCTGATGTCTGGCACAACATACGTTATGGTAAGCCACAAGCAAGTGATGAAGAGGTGATTAGCGCGGCGAAAAAAGCCCATGCCCATGAGTTTATTGAACAATTACCCCAAGGTTACGCGAGCTTTTTAGGTGAACAAGGGGTGCGATTATCGGGTGGGCAAAAGCAGCGTATTGCTTTAGCCCGAGCCATTTTAAAAGACCCTGAGGTATTACTGCTTGACGAAGCAACCAGCGCTTTAGATGCAGAAAGTGAATACCATGTGCAAGCCGCATTAGATGAATTAATGATCAATAGAACAACATTAATTATCGCGCACCGATTAGCTACTGTGATTCATGCAGATTTAATCGTGGTGATGGACCAAGGGAGAATTGTTGATCAAGGCGATCATAAGTCGTTGTTAAAAAGCTCGAAACTATATCAAAGGCTTTGTGAATTACAGTTTGATAAAGCCAATGCTGAGGCTAATTAATTACTCTGTGCGACACTTTTATCTCTGACTTTTTCTAAGTGTACCAGCTAAATTACCCCCACCCCAAGTGCTAACTAATATCAGTTGCTATGCAGCCCATGGCCATGTTTTTATATCAAGGACATTAGACCAATAACTCGCTATTGGCTTAATTTTCTAATCAAGAAAATTTTACCCGGTGGCTGATGAGCAAAAAATTTAATATCTCCCACCTTTCGCTAAAAGCTAGGCAAGGCTTAAGTTCCTGCATTCAACAGTCGACTATTTTACGTTTTACGTTATACTGCCGCGCTCAAACCTAGTATTTAATTTTTAGTTTTTCATTTAGCGGAGTTCATCATGCACGATCTGTATTACAAAGGGCGTATCCATACCAGAGTAAACCATGTAAAAACAGGTTATAACACTAAGCGTGCTGTTAAGCTTGGCACAGAAAAACACCCGTTAACGCTAGTGGTGACAAGTGAAGAAAAGAAATTACAGGTCGCCATATTAGTTGCCGATAATGAACTGTTTGCTAATATCACGGTAGATAGCACCGCTGATGAAGATATTATTGAACTGAGCGCCATACTGAACAAACCAAGCACCACTAGGTTTGATAAAACGCCCAACCGTAATGATCCTTGTTTATGTGGTAGTGGCAAAAAATATAAAAAGTGTTGCGGTTAACAACACACTATTTTTCCACCTACTGTCAAGCTGACGCTGCTCTAGGTTTTATGAGCAGCGCAGGCTAAGCCCATCGGTATTATCATCTTTATTAGCACAGGTTATTCGGCTAACTTTTTTCTCAGTTAATAGCTAAGCTTACAAAGACCATTTTTAGTCGAAAACGGCTAAATTTTATTGTGCTATGTTTTGCACTCATTTGCACTCATTTGCAGTATTTTTGCTATTTAAGCCTGCTATCACGGCCATGGCTTGTGCAAGCGTATTTTTATCTCCGTCTAGCCAATGTATTTCAGTGCCATTTCGTTCTACCCGTCGCAGCCAAGTGTCTTGTTTTTTAGAAAATTGATGAATAGCTGAGTTCAATTTTTGAAAACAGTCATTTTCGCTTAATTGCCCCTGTAAATGTTGGGCAATAAAACGATATTCTAAGCCATAAAAATATAAGGTTTGCCAACTAACCCCTTGGGCATGTAACTGTGCTACTTCTTCAATAAGGCCTTGTGCCATGCGTTGCTTTAAACGCAGGGTTATACGTTGTCGAATAATCTCTCTGGGCCATTTTATGGCAAATATAAGTGGCTTGAGTGCGGGGAAGTCATTAATTTCATCTTGTGCGGCTCGCTCGCCTTCGGCTATTTCAATGGCTCGTACCAGTCGTCCACGTTCGATCAGATCTGTGGTGTTATGCACATTAGGTTTAAGCTGTATTAACTTTTGAATTAATTGTTCATGACTTAGCTTAGCTAATGTTGACCTCAGGGCTTTATTTTCAGGTACGGCAATTAAGCGATAGCCTTTTAATATTGAGTCAACATAAAGCGCTGAACCGCCAGCTAAAATAGTCAGCTTATTTTTTAAGTTTATTTGCTGATGTGCATTAATAACATCTTGTTGAAAATCAAAAATATTATATTCGTAACCAGGGTCAACAATATCAATTAAGTGATGATTAATTTCTTGGTATTCATCAAGGTCTTTACCGCTGCCAATATCTAAACCGCGATAAACTTGTCGAGAGTCGGCGGAAATTATTTCACCATTTAGCATTCTTGCTAACTCTACTGCCAGTTTGGTTTTCCCCGACGCTGTTGAACCAAGCACAACGAGCATGTTAAATGCAGACATAGTTAACCTTTAGCCATTGGTAGTTAGATAAAAGCAGAATTATATCGTTAATTTCGCCGTTATGCTTGTGAGTTAAGCACTATTTTAAAACGATAAAAATTATCGTTTGGGATCTCGTCTTAGCTAGATTATTATAAGAGCTTAATCGCATATCCTGAGGCTTTTTAATTACCTATGACAGTCAAAAAAACTGCACAAACAGCGAGCAATAAATCAAAAGATGACCAAGCTAACAGCGCAAAAAAACCAGAGGATATGAGCAATAGCCGCTTAAAAAGTGTTATTCGTTGGTCATTTTGGCTGATAGTGAAAATAGCTGTTATCGCCGTATTTGTGCTATTTATCTATAGCATTTATCTTGATGGTAAAGTGCGTGATAAGTTTGAAGGTCAGCGTTGGCAGGTGCCTGTTCAGGTTTATGGTGCGATAGAAAGTTATCAGGTAGGTAGTGAGTTAACTCTGACTCACTTAAAGCAGTCGTTAATGGCTAATCGTTATAAAAAAGTTTTTGATGTTAGACGCCCTGGCGAGTTTGCCTTATCAAAAACTCGCGCCATTATTTATCGTCGCGCTTTTGATTTTGGCGTTGGTATGGAAGTGGCAACAAAAATGACCATAGATCTGGCTAACGGTCATGTGCAAAATTTATACCTTAACGATAAAAGGGTTTCGCAACTGAGATTAGAGCCACTTTTATTGGATAGAATTTTGCCTGAAAGCAAAGAAGACCGAGTTTTGGTGTCCTTGCAAGCGGTGCCAACAATATTATTAGACACCTTATTATTAATCGAGGATCGTGATTTTTATTTTCATCATGGCGTTTCCCCCTTAGGTATTTTACGGGCACTTTACCAAAACCTTAAGGCAGGGCGAACGGTGCAAGGTGGCAGTACCTTAACGCAGCAACTGGTTAAAAATATGTTTTTAACGCGCGATAAAACCTTATGGCGCAAAGCTAATGAAGCCATTATGGCGCTGATATTAGAGTATCGATATAGCAAAGATCAATTATTAGAAGCCTATATTAACGAAGTCTATTTAGGCCAGCATTATGCTAATGGCATTTATGGCTTTGGACTCGCCGCTGAGTTTTACTTTGGCAAGTCAATTCAATCACTTAACTTAGAACAAATGGCGATGATTATTGGCCAAGTGAAGGGGCCTAGTTACTATGATCCTTGGCGTTTTCCAGCGCGCACTATCAAGCGTCGAGATTTAGTCTTAAGGCTAATGTATCAACAAGAAATTATTGCCCAACATGAGTTTGAGCGTGCGGTCGAGTCGCCGTTATCAGTCAGAAAAAAACGTCGGGTAAAACAGCAAAAATTTCCCGCCTATCTGCAATTAGTCAAAGCTGAATTAGCGCGGCATTTATCCCAATATGAGCAGCAATCTGGCGTTAGAGTGTTTACCGGTTTTGCCATTAATCAACAACTGGCATTACAAGCCAGTATTGATCAAACCTTACCGAGCTTAGAGCAAAGGTCGGGCGCTGAACTACAAGTGGCGATGGTGGTGTCTGATTTTAAAACCGGTGCAGTTCGTGCGTTAGTGGGTGGGAAAGAAGCGGGCTACGCAGGTTTTAATCGTGCGCTACATGCTAAGCGACCTATTGGCTCTTTAATTAAACCTGCGATATATATTGCGGCGTTAGAGCGTTATCAACGCTTTAATTTAGCCACTTTAATTGCCGATAAAGCAATTACCTTGTCAACGGAAAACGGCCAAGCATGGCGGCCGAAAAATTACGATGGTCAGTATCGAGGCCAAGTGCATTTAATTGACGCCTTAGTATCAAGCCTTAATGTCCCCACCGTGAATTTAGGTATGGCGTTGGGTTTGGACAATGTTGCTCAAGCTATTCATCTCCTGGGTTATCAGGATGATATTGTTACTCGTCCGTCAATGCTGCTTGGGGCATTAAATATGTCACCAATGCAAATAAACCAACTCTATATACCGGTTGCTAATCATGGTGTGGGTGAAACGTCACATGCAATAGAGCGGATAGTCAGCGCCCGTGGTGAAACCTTATGGCAGTTTCAGGCTTTAGAGCAGGCGATTATCTCAACGCAAGCGGCTTATTTACTCAACTTTGCCTTAAATAAAGTGACAACGTCAGGCACGGCGAGTTCGTTAACGTGGCGGCTTAAAGATAAAAAAATAGCGGGTAAAACAGGCACAACCAATGACCTAAGAGACAGTTGGTTTGTCGGCTATGACAATGAACTTTTAGTCACTACTTGGGTAGGTCGAGACGATAACAAGCCAACTAAATTAACCGGTAGTAGTGGTGCACTGGTACTATTTGCTGAGTTTATGCAGAAAACAGGGGCTGTTAGTCGTCAGGCTAAAGTACCAACAAGTGTTGAATTAGTGCGCTTTGATAATAAAAGTGGTCGGGCGGTTAGCCAAACTTGTGATAATTCGCAATTACTGCCTGCTGTTACCACTGGCCTGATTTATGACAGACAGTGCGAAGAAGATGCTAAAAATATTAAGCAGAAATCTTGGCTAGAGAAATTATTTGGCGCTTAGTTTTATAGCGAATTCAATTGCTAAGCTTTTAGCGCTTTTGTTGTTTGAATAACCCCGTTTTCAGTATTATAATTAATAGCTTGTGTATAAAAGTGGCCGTAAATTAACGCCACTTAAGCAACCAAGCGGCAACCAAGCTAGAGCAAAAATGGCGCTAAAAAGTCGCTAAAAAGTCGCTAAAAAGTAGTTGAAATTATCTAGATAAAAGGAGCAGAATGAAGCATAGATTAAGCATTGCTTACTTCACATTGCTTACTGAAAATATCGATGAAGTTACCATCGATGAAGTTACCATCGATGAAGGTATTGAATGGTCACTTGAAATGATTGAAGAGTGTTATGTTCAGGGAAGAAGGGTGTCACGATCACATGGTCGCTCCTAGCTGCTCCTAGCCGTCTAGGTAATTGCCCTTGCGTTACTCTTTTACATAGATGTATATCGAGGTAAAAGAGTAACTATGTGCAGGCTTCTCAGACATACTGTCTTGCAATATATGAGTGTGTTAGACGTTCTTTCAAGCGCTAATCTAGGTATTCAAATATTTTAAATACTCGGTTAACGCCACCTGCATTGCGCGCAATATCTACCGCCATAGTCGCTTGTGCCTTAGTAACCAAGCCCATTAAAAACACTTCGCCATTTTCTGTTATCACTTTAATATTGGTGGCGTCTAGTTTCTCAGTACCAAGTAAAGAGGCTTTTACTTTTGATGTTAGCCAAACATCACTAGTTTTTGTGATAAAAGATGTCGTGTTGCTAATACGAATTTGGTTATGTAGTTGCTTAACACCATTCACCTCATTAATGGCTTTTATAGCTTGATCGCGCAAATAACTATTTGGCGCTTGTCCAATAATTAGCACACTGCCATTAACACTCACCACGTGTAGGTTAGTGTTGTCACTTAACGCGTCTATTTGTGTGAGTTTTGCATACGCATCTAGTTCAATTTTTTGGTCGTCTATTTGATTACCCAAAGAACGATTATCAGTTGCCATACTCGCACCACCAACAACGCCAACAACCGCGACAGCAACACACCCTTGCAGTAACACAGCAAGGGTGATTATGCTTACAATTGATTTTATCGACATACTAAGCCTCAGATTGCGGAAATAATGTAGTATCTATGATGTCACATAAGCAATGAATAACCACTAAGTGGACTTCTTGAATTCGTGCTGTGCGACTCGACGGCACTCGAATTTCAACATCATTTTCGCCTAGTAGGCCAGCTATATCACCGCCGTCACCACCGATTAAGGCAATAATTGGCATATCACGAGAAACGGCAATTTCGATCGCTTTGATCACGTTGCGAGAATTGCCACTGGTAGAAATAGCGAGCAATACATCACCATTGTTACCTAATGCGCGCACTTGCTTAGAATAAATTTCATCAAAATGATAGTCATTACCAATAGAGGTAATAGTTGAACTGTCGGTTGTTAGAGCAATGGCTGGCAAGGGTGGACGTTCAGTTTCATAACGATTTAATAGTTCGGCGGCGAAATGCTGGGCATCAGCGGCTGAGCCACCATTACCACAGGCTAATATTTTATTACCGGCTAATAGACTTTGAACCATTGTCATGCCAGCTTGCTCAATTGGCCCTGCTAATAATTCGCTGGCGGCAATTTTTGTTTGTATGCTTTCAGTAAAATTACTTTTTATCCGTTCTAACATGGTGGATTTAGCTCCGTTGTTTCATTGCTTAAAAGGCATTAATTAAAAGGCATTTTTAAGCCAAGTAATTGCTGGGTTATCAATATCGCCTTGCATCGCAATAACGTCGAATCGGCAAGGGGTATTATATTCATTTAATCCGGCCTGTTGCAGGTAAAATGCCGCACATTGTTTAATTTTTTGCTGTTTTTTAACAGAAACAGCGGCAATAGCACCACCAAAGTGATTATTTTTGCGATATTTCACTTCTACAAACACCCAAACGTCATTTTCGGTCATGATTAAATCAATTTCACCACGACGATTTTGAAAATTACAAGTCTGTAATACTAGACCCTGTTGGCTTAAATAGTGGGCGGCTAATTGCTCACTATTCTTACCTGTGGTTACTGTGTTGGTTTTATTGGTCCATAGCAATTTCTTGTACCTTGCTGCGACTGTATTTGCCCCAAATTAAGCTGCGCGTCAAAATATTATCAACGCCCAATTGTAATATACCTGTTTGACCATAATGGCGGACATAAGTTTTATTGTGCATGGCAGAAACTTTGTCTACTAACGCTAAACTGTCAAAGCCCATGGCAAAAATGCTTTGTAAGCTGTCACTGCGATTAGGCCAAAGTTTTTTTGCTTGTGCGGCTAAGACTTGGTTTTGTTGTTTACTTTTTAACTGCCAAGGCATTTCAGTAAATATTAGACCAGACAAATCACGATTATCACTTTTGTCTATTTTAGAGCTGTGACTGCGTGAGCTGGCATAGACTGGAATTATATCAGCAAAAGGGCTGATGTTAACGTCAATATAAGGCTTTAACAGCTTGGTTTCTAGCGGCAAACCCACGACGTAAATCATATCAATATCTCGACGGTTACGTAATTCACTTTTAATGGAATATTTTATATAGCGATTTAGCTCTTTGGTGCGTTGCTGGCTTAGATCAACGCCAAGGCTGGCCTTAAGTTGATTTTGCATTTTAGCATCACTATTAAAAAATACAATTTCTGGTGCCTTACTCGTGATATGTTGCCATTGTTTGCTGAAAGTCTGCGCGATACGACGACTGGCACTGTCTTGATGGCTTAATATTATAGGGTATTGATAATGTTGACGACTGAGCGTAGTTGCCGCTTGTATCGCTTCATCTTCTGGTCGCATTGATAGAGCAACTTGATGGGGTAATAAGGTAATGGCTGATGGTAAATTAAGTAATAACGTGGGGGTTGTTATCTCGGTTTGGGCTAAATAGAGGTTAACATTTTCTTTTAGTAGCGGGCCTATAACATAGTCGATCTTTAGCTCGGTTAGCTTGGCATTTAAGGTCGTCATATCTAAGGTTGTTGAATCAATAAAGTGTAAGGTTTTAGCGCTATTAATATTGTAAGCGGCTAGTATACCTTGTTGTGCTACTTTGCCGGCGCGCTCTTGTTTACCTGAAAGTGGGATAATAATGGCAATGTTTTGATATTCGTTAGTTAATGTTGGTGGTTGCTGTCGTAACCTTGCGACAATATATTGTGCAGGGTGGCTGCTAAACTCTCGTTGCCATTGGCGTAAATAGCGTTTAAATCTTGCGTCGTCATCACCAAATTTATTGGCAAAAGAAAGCAGTTTGCTCCAACCTTTAAAGTTTGGCGGCGACATTTTAATTAGCTGCTGGTGCTGCCAAGGTGATAGCTGACAAAGTTGTTGCCAAATAATGTCAATATCGTACTCAGTTGCCGGCGAGCTTTCAGCAAAGGCTCTTAAATTTGCATCTAGTGCGGCAATGGGCAGGTTTCTTTGTGTTTGCACTGTGGTTAATGTTTGAAAATAATCAAGACGATGAGTCAGTTGCGCTTTTTCTTTAATATTATTTGCGTTTTCCAGTGCGAGATAAGCATCAGGTATTCTTGCCAAGGCTAATAAACTTTTAGCCTCAATGATAGCTAGGCGATATTGCTCTGTTAGTGATGGCGCTAAGCCATTAAGTTGCTTAGCTAACCAAAGCGCTTTATGAGGTTTAGCTTCTGCTAAATATAACTCACTAGCGTTTAATAACGAGCTAAGGGCTTCATCCTGCTGGTTGGCTGATATTTGTGATGCCGCTTGTGCAAGCTGTTGTTCAGTGGTTAAATTTGTATCAAGCGCTGGCATAACTTCAGCTTGTTTTTCAGCTGACTTTGTTGGTTGACTTGGCTTAGTTGTTGAACAACTGGCCAAAATGGCCACTGTTGCCAACGCACAAAGCGCACTTTTATAAGATGAAAACCATTTAGTGAGTGTCAAAGTTAATAAATCCATACTTTTTAATAGTGCTTTATAATAAACTTCATCCTCTTCAGTCTCAACACAAGTATTTTATTATGTCGGATTCTCAAATTCAGCCCAGCACCTTATATATAGTTGCCACACCTATCGGCAATCTAGGTGATCTTAGTCAACGGGCGCGGGATATACTCGAACAGGTAGATATTATTGCCTGTGAAGATACTCGGCATACCCAACGTTTGTTATCAGCTTATGCGATTAAAAATAAAACGATGTCGATGCATGATCATAACGAGCGTCAACGCCAAGAACAAATTGCCGTCTTGTTAAAAGAAGGCAAAAGCGTAGCCTTAGTGTCAGACGCGGGCACGCCGTTGATCAGTGACCCGGGATTTCATTTGGTACGCCATTGCCGCCAGCAAGGGCTTCAGGTTTCGCCGATTCCAGGCGCTTGTGCGGCCATAGCGGCGCTGTCTGTCGCGGGCTTACCCACCGACAGATTTACCTTTGAAGGTTTTTTACCCTCAAAAACAGGTGCGCGACAATCGACATTAAACGCATTGGCCAACGAAACACGTACCCTGGTGTTTTATGATGCGCCGCGCCGCGCCATTGATACCGTTGAAGATATCGTTAAAACCCTTGGCGGTGAACGCTACGTGGTAATGGCGCGAGAATTAACCAAAACCTTTGAAACCATTCATTCAGACACTGCCGAAAATCTATTAAGCTTTTTACAAGCAGATCCTAATCAGCTTAAAGGTGAAATGGTGCTCATTATCGAAGGGAAAAAAATTGATCCTAATGATATTCCCGCCCATGTAGTGGCAACACTGAAGTTACTACTGTCAGAAATGAAGCCAAAAAGAGCTTGTGCTATTGCGGCAGAAATTCATGGGGTGAAGAAAAACGCACTTTATGAATATGCTTTAGCAATGAAAGAGTAGCGGCTTAGGTGATGTCTATTGGCTTTATGCTGTAATGACTGTTTTTTTCACCGATATCTTTTACTGCTATAAAGCCCTCTCTGCTTTTAAGCCTTTGTAAGTAAGCTTGAGTTTGTGGCTGATAGTGTTTGGCTAGCCCGAGTAGTTCACCTAAATAAAGCGCATAACCGACACTAATGTCGGCAATGGTAAAGCGATTGTCGACCAAATAGTGATGGTTTTCTAAATGGATATTTAAGCGCTTTAAGCGCGCTAAATACCAAATGGCGTAATCTTTAACTACTTGTGGCTGTTGACGTTCAGGCTTTTCAAACTGGCTGTATCGCAAGACTAAGGTTTGTGGAAATGTCAGCGTAGCATCACTGCTAAAGAGCCAGTTTAGGTAGGCACCGTATTCTGGGTGTGCTGCAGGTAAACTCAACTGAGTTTGTGGGTAACGCTCTACTAAGTATAACAACATAGCACTTGATTCGGTCAGCGTGGTAGCACCATCTTTAAGAAAAGGTACTGTGCCTAAAGGATTGGTCTGTAAATAAGCTTTGTCTAAAAAACGTGGTGGGAATGGCAAGGTGTGCAAGGTGTATTCAAACTGCATTTCTTTTAAAGCCCACAAAACACGAAGTGAGCGAGTATTGTGGCAATGCCAAAGTTCGATCATAAATAAAGCCTAAGTCATTTTTAGCTTACTATAACAGCAGATCTATACCCGCGATATTTAATTTAGACCTAAGTGAATATATCGGGTAGAATGCGCCCTGAGTTGACGAGACAATCGCTGCTTTATCGTTGTATCGTTTATTTTTAATAAGCGGTAAACAGATAGAGGGGAGGAAAGTCCGGGCTCCAATGAACAGGGTGCCAGGTAACGCCTGGGGGGCGCGAGCCCACGACAAGTGCAGCAGAGAGAAGACCGCCGATGGTTACTTTTTCGAAAGTTTCACAGGTAAGGCTGAAAGGGTGCGGTAAGAGCGCACCGGATTGCTGGTAACAGTAATTGCAGGGTAAACTCCACCCGGAGCAAGACCAAATAGGGTTTCATGACTATGTTAACGCAAGTTTTCATAGTATAAGCGTGGTTCGCGTGGAAACCGGGTAGGTTGCTTGAGCTATAGAGCGATTTATAGCCTAGACGAATGATTGTCACTCTTCCTTGGAAGAGATACAAAACCCGGCTTATGCGTCATCTCAACAATTTTAGACACCGCTTGATCTGTTGTTAATAGTTCAAGCGGTTTTCTAAAATCCTTTCATATCAAGTCCTACATTCAAAAAATGATACACGGTTAGTCACAGGGTACTGATTTATCTACTCAAGAACTTACCGGTAAAATTTACGCTTCATATTTCTCTGCAAAATACATTTAGGCTCATTTTTTGCCTGATAAACTTATCAAATCAACATCAATTTCAATTTTTTCAAATCTCAAATTTTTATCAACGACTATTTTATCAACAACTAATTGAGCACATGCAAGTCTGAATTCTGCTGTGAAGTGTGGTCTTATTCTTTTTGTCATTGTGCCACCTAAGTTTGATGGGGTGCATAATAACACCTCCAGTTAGGTGGCCAAATTAACTATGTCACTACATGTGCTTAATATAGGGTGTATTAATTATTTGCCTGTCTATGACTACTTTTCGAGGAAGGCTTGTTCGATGACATAATCACCTTGCTCTCGGGAGGTGGCCTTTTTAAAACCTTGTTTATTTAACATTGCCATGGTGTCATCAAGCATGGATTGATTACCACAAAGCATAAATCTATCCGTACTTGGATCAATAGCCGGCAAGCCAATTTCTTGTGTTAAGGTATTATTCGCTAACAAGTGAGTAATTCTTTGTTGATGAGCGTGGGAACGAAATTCCTCACGAGTCACTGTGGGGTAATAAATCAATTTTTCTTTGACCCAATCACCAAAAAATTCATTGTTCGGTAGTTCATCACAGATGGTGTGTTGATAAGCGAGCTCAGAAATATTACGCACACCATGAACCACTATAATTTTTTCATACAGTTCGTATAGGTGTGGATCTTTAATAATGCTCATAAAGGGTGCTAACCCGGTTCCGGTCGCCAGCAAGTATAGGTGCTTTCCAGGCTTAAGCCTGCCGGCTACCAAGGTTCCGGTAGGGCGTGTTGATAGAGTAAGTAGCTCACCAACTTGAATGTGTTGCAAACGAGAGGTGAGTGCCCCATCGGGAACTTTTATACTAAAAAATTCAAGTTCATCTTCATAATTGGCACTGGCAATGCTGTAAGCCCGTAGTAATGGTTTGCCATCGACCTCAAGGCCTATCATAACGAACTGGCCGTTTTCAAAGGTGAATGTGGGCTGACGAGTGGTTTTAAAGCTAAACAGCGTATCATTCCAGTGATGAACACTCGTAACTGTTTCTGTAATGGTATGTCTCATTTAATACTCTTGTAAACTAGGGTGGGGAAAGCTATCCGTAGCTATATGATGTTAATATTAATTCTTGAACAGGGTTTGAACCAAGCTAGTTTGTAAATACGGCTCAGTCTTATCTGTTTACATCTTCGTTTTAGCAATGGCCTGAATTTTAGCGACGATAGCATGCAGGCCGTTGCCACGAGTGGGGGTGATATGGCGCTCAAGGTCCAGTGCTTTGAAATAGCCATTAATGTCAAAATCCAGAATTTTCGCCATGGTTTTGTCATTAAAAACGGCTATCACTAAGGCCAGTAGACCATTAACTATTACCGCGTCACTGTCTGCCTGAAACTGTAATTTACCGTACCGCTCAGTGCTCACTAGCCAGACATTGCTTTGGCAACCTCTGACCAGATTCTCGTTAGTTTTCAGACTTTCATCAATAGGTGGAATACTTTTGCCCAAATCGATGATGTACTGATAGCGCTGCTCCCAGTCATCAAAAAAGGCCATATCCTCAATAATTTCTTGGCTGCTTGGTAGGTTCATCAGGGACTCTCAGGTTATCTAGCTAGAAAAAAATACCGGCTTCGAGCTGAGCTTCTTCGCTCATCATCTCACGGGACCAGGGGGGATCAAATATCAGCTCTACCGCAACCTTTTTAACATTGGGTACCATGCTCACTCGGTATTCTACATCACCTACCAACACAGGTCCCATACCACAGGCGGGGGCCGTCAGGGTCATGTCGATATGCACGGTTTGTGTATCCTGATTGATGGAAACTTTGTAGATCAGCCCCAGAGATAACAAGTCAATGGGAATTTCAGGATCATAGACAGTGGCTAGGGCTTGTAAAACATGATCCTTATGGATAAGACCATCGTTGAGGATAGGAAAATCCAGTTTTTGTGATTTTCGGCCTATAGCATCGGCATCAGTGCCATCAATACGCAGCATATTTCCGCGCCAGGTGACGGTGTAGTTGCCGCCAAGATCCTGGGTGATATTGACAAATTCACCTTGTGGGATCACTTGTAAATCGCCATTAGGCACACCCCTTGCTTTGCATTCGCGCTCAGTAACGACTATTTTTTGTTGCATTTATTGAACCTCTTTATGACAAAGCACAGGTTTGTAATGACATCTAGCTGACGCTAAAGCTCTCACCACAACCACATTCATTGACGGCATTGGGATTATTAAACCTGACTACGCCGTTGACGCCTTCTTTTACATAGTCAATTTCAGTGTTTCTGACTAAATCCATCGTTTTGGCGGCGATGGTCAGAGTGAGCTTATCACTCGCCTCGATCCGCGTATCTCCGTCTTCTGGTTGCTTGGCAACGTCCAACACATAGGAGTAACCAGTGCAGCCGCTGACTTTACTAGACAGGCGCAATAGATGGCCGGGGTGCTCTGCTAACTTGCCTTCAAAATACTTTATCGCAGCTTTTGTCAGGGTGACGGCTTCGCCTTGGCTTTTTTCTGGGGTAAACTTTTCTACATTCATCAAATAATCCTCAGGCCAGCATGTTCTGGACTTTTTTAAGGGCAATAAACAACGCGTCCACTTCTTCTAAAGTGTTATATACCGAGAATGAAGCTCTGGCTGTCCCCGGTAAATTCAAGCGGCGCATCAGTGGTTGGGCACAATGATCACCTGTACGGATGGCAATGCCCTGACGATCCAAAAGAAAGCCTATATCGGCGGGGTGGCAGCCTTGTAATATAAAACTCAACACCCCCATCTTATTGGCAGCATTGCCGATAATGGTTAAGCCCTCAAAGGCTTGGGCCTGTTCCAGGGCGCTAGCCATCAGTGCCTGCTCATGCGCTTGTACCGCACTTAAGTCCAGGCTGGTAAACCAGTCTATGGCGGCGGCTAAAGCTATGGCACCGGCAATATTGGGGGTGCCAGCCTCAAGACGGTTAGGCAATTCGCCCCAGGTGGAACTTTCGTAGGTGACAGTGGCAATCATTTCACCGCCGGTCTGCCATACAGGCCAGTCCTGAAGTACCGCTTTTTTACCCCAAAGCACACCGATACCGGTAGGGCCAAACAGCTTGTGGCCGGAGAATACGTAAAAATCACAGCCGATATCGCTTACATTCACATTGCCATGGGCAATACTCTGTGCGCCGTCAATGAGCACTAACGCGCCTTGTTCTTTACTGAGGGCGGTGAGCTCTTTTACCGGATTAACTGTACCCAGGGCATTAGAGACATGGGGCAGGGCAACCATTTTCGTTTTCTGTGACAACAAGGCAGCAAAGGCTTCGGTATCCAGTGTGCCATTATCATGGATAGGCGCAATTTTCAGTGTTGCACCGCTACGCACACAGGCCTGCTGCCAGGTGACAAGGTTAGCGTGATGCTCCATTTCAGTTACCAGCACTTCATCGCCACTTTGCAGGCGTTGGGCCATACCATTGGCAACAATATTGATACCTTCGGTGGTGCCACTGGTCCAAATCACTTCCTTGCGATCATGGGCATGAATAAAGTTGGCGACTGTATCCCGAGCTTTTTCGTAGCGCCGGGTGGCCTCATCGGAAAGATGATGGGCACCGCGATGCACATTGGCATTACACTGAGTGTAAAAGTCGGTTATCGCCTGGATCACCGCCTGAGGTTTCTGGGTGGTGGCGGCATTATCCAAATATACCAAGGGGTGACCCTCAATTTGCTGATGCAAAATAGGGAACTGGCCTCGAATTTCATCCATATTCAGTGCACTTTTGCTGGTATTCATTTGACTTCCATTTCCACGAAGCGTGAATGCAACTGGGGCTTTAGCCACTGCGCCAGGTGCTGATTAGGCATCTGTTCCACCAATTCCTGAATAAAGCCGAAGTTGAGCATAACCAGCGCTTGGGATCGTGATATGCCGCGGGAAAGCAAGTAATACAAGGTTTCTTCCTCGGTCTCGGCAACGGTGGCACCGTGAGCACACAGCACGTCGTCGGCATAGATTTCTAATTCAGGCTTAGTATTTATTTGACCGCGACGGGACAATAACAGGTTGCGGTTATGCAGCTCTGCTAGCGTCTTCTGGGCATTGCGGTGAATATGAATACGGCCATTGAAAACGGCCTTGGCCTTGTCACCGACAATGCCTCGGGCATTTTCTTTTGTGGTGCCATTGGGCATCACATGTTCGATGGTGCTGTGCAGATCAAAGTTCTCTGCTTCGCCAAGCAGGTAAATGGCGTTAAATTTGGCCTTGGCATGCTCACCGTTATGAATGATATCCACATCCATGCGTGACAATTCACTGCCATAAGCGATAAGCGTGCTGTTAAGCTGTGCTTTTTCCTGCAGGCTGAAATGATCGCCGCCGATATGAATGGCCTGATGGGTATGCATGGCCAGTCGGTAATGCTCAAGATAAGCTTGTTCACCTATGTCATATTCGGCAAAACCTGTGCTAAGGCTGGCTTGTTCACCTTGTCCGTGCTCAATTACTGTGGCACTGGCATGGCTCCCTAAGCGCACCAGAACACGATGATGAGATTCTTGTCCATCGCTACTGATATTAACAATCCGAATCGGCTGTTCAATTTTGCTGTTGGCATCAATATCGATAATCAGACCATCTTCTGCTAAAGCATCGTTGACCAGCCCAAAAAGATGACGCTGAGGTTTGATCTTGGCAAACAAGGCGTTAGCCGTGTTTTGTTGCTTATCTGATGCATCTAGCAAGCTACTGATATGCAGCCCTTGTGGTAAAGACAGTAAGCTTATATCGCTTTGTAATTTGCCATTTACAAAAACCAAGTCTAGGCTGTTCAGACCCGCTATATCTTCAATGATGACTTCGCCTGCTGTGCTACCAGGGCTTAATTCAAGCTGTTCCAGTGGTGCCAGTGAGGTATATTTCCAGCTTTCTACCCGGCGATTGGGCCATTTAGTGTTGCCCAGCGCTTCCAGGGCCTGAGCCCGAAGTGGGCTAAGCCAGTCATCAATGGCCTGACCACGGTCTATTACCTGCTTTAACCACTGACTCATGCATTTGTCTCCTCGACGTTATCCTGTCCTAGGAAAGCATAACCTTCTTTTTCCACGTCTGTGGCCAGTGAAGCATCGCCACTTTTGACGACTTTACCATTGGCCAAAATATGCACATAGTCAGGTTTAATATAATCGAGCAAGCGCTGATAATGGGTGATGATAATAAAGCTGCGTTTGCCGTCGCGTTGGCTGTTCACGCCGTTAGCCACTACTTGTAGGGCATCGATATCCAAACCAGAGTCGGATTCGTCCAGAATACATAGACTGGGTTCAAGCAGGATCATCTGCATAATTTCGTTGCGTTTCTTTTCGCCGCCGGAAAAGCCTTCGTTAACACCGCGTTTAAGAAAATCTAGCGATAGCTGCACTTGTTTGCAGGCTTCCTTGGCTTTTTTCAGAAACTCTGTGGCAGTTAATGGCGTTTCACCACGTTGCTCACGTATGGCGTTCACCGATTCTTTCATAAAGGCCATATTGCTGACACCGGGGATCTCTACTGGATACTGAAAAGCCAGAAACAGTCCTTTGCGGGCTCGTTCTTCTATCGCCATGTCGAGCAGGTCTTCGCCGTTAAATTCTACTTGGCCTTCACTCACCTCATAGCCTTCGCGACCGGATAGAATGAAACCTAAGGTGCTTTTACCTGCGCCGTTAGGGCCCATAATGGCATGAACTTCACCGGGTTTAATGTCTAGGTTCAGACCTTTGAGTATTTCTTTTTGTTCTACACTGGCGTGTAGGTTGTTAATTTTAAGCATGTATTTTTATCCTATTGAGCCTTCAAGACTGATCTCGAGTAATTTGCCCGCCTCTACGGCGAACTCCATTGGCAGTTCTTTGAATACTTCCTTACAGAAGCCATTAACGATCATAGATACGGCCTTTTCAGGATCAAGGCCACGTTGCTGGCATAAAAACATCTGATCATCGCTAACCTTGGAGGTGGTAGCCTCATGCTCCACTATGGCAGAGGGGTTGCGACTCTCGATATAAGGGAAAGTGTGAGCACCACAGCGATCACCAATGAGCAGTGAATCACACTGGGTAAAATTACGCGCACCTTCCGCCTTAGCACCCATACTGACCAGGCCACGGTAGGTATTGTTGCTGTTACCGGCGCTGATACCCTTGGAAATAATAGTGGATTTGGTATTCTTGCCCAAATGGATCATCTTGGTGCCTGTATCGGCCTGCTGTCTGCTCCTTGTCAGGGCAACAGAATAGAATTCACCTACACTGTTATCGCCTTTGAGGATACAACTGGGGTATTTCCAGGTGATTGCAGAGCCGGTTTCTACCTGAGTCCAAGAAACCTTGGCATTGGTGTGACATATAGCGCGTTTGGTGACAAAGTTATAGATACCCCCTTTACCGTTCTCATCACCGGGATACCAGTTTTGTACGGTAGAGTACTTGATTTGAGCATCATCCATAACAACCAGTTCAACCACGGCAGCATGTAGCTGGTTTTCATCCCGTTGAGGCGCGGTGCAGCCTTCCAGGTAACTTACATGGCTGCCCTCTTCGGCAACAATCAGTGTCCGTTCGAACTGGCCAGTATTTTCTTCATTGATACGAAAGTACGTGGACAGCTCCATAGGGCAACGCACGCCCTTGGGTATATAGACAAATGAACCATCGGTGAATACTGCACTGTTAAGAGCGGCGAAGTAATTATCTGAACGGGGAACCACAGATCCGAGGTATTTTTTTACCAGTTCAGGATACTTATGCACGGCTTCGGAAATAGGACAGAAAATAACGCCTGCTTCTTCCAGCTTTGCACGGTAGGTGGTCACCACAGACACAGAATCAAAAACGGCGTCTACAGCAACCCCAGCGAGCATTTCTTGCTCATAAAGCGGAATGCCCAGCTTTTCATAGGTGCGCAAGAGTTCAGGGTCTACTTCATCCAGGGACTGGGGTTTGTCCGCCATACTCTTAGGTGCTGAGTAATATGAGATGGCATTAAAATCTATTTTCGGGTAATGCACATGAGCCCAATCCGGCTCTTCCATGTCAAGCCAGTTGTTATAGGCGCGAAGACGCCACTCTAACATCCATTCTGGTTCTTCTTTCATGGTGGAGATGCGGCGTATAACATCTTCGTCCAAGCCAGGTGGAAAGGTTTCAGATTCGATGTCGGAAACAAAACCGGCATCGTATTTGCGGGATAACGCCTGATCGAGTTGCTCACTCATACTTTAGTTTCTCCATAGCTATGTTGCCCTGATTTAAATAATTAGATACCAGAGTGGCTGTCTAAGTTTTTGTAAACCACGAATGTTGACGGCAACAGCATAATACTTGACTAATTTACTCAAGTATTAATCATATAGTACTTGACTAAATCACTCAAGTATTATGAGTAAAAAAATAATCGCTTTCAATTGACTTAATAAGTCAAAAGTCATGCTAATAAGCACAATACCAACCTGTTCACTGCTATTGTTGCTCTAAAACAGGTCATCCGTGAAAAAGTTAACTAGGCTATGCTGCCAAATAAAATGTTTGAGAGGGCAGCTAGCGCAGGCATCAGCAAATTTTTTTTGCTAATATTGTCGTCGACCCTCGTTATAAATTCCAGCGAGGCTGCATTAAACACAACAAAACAACACAAAGGTAGAATATTTACCATGCTCAGCGAATCAATTTTATTATGACAGAAAAACGTAACGAGCGGAAAGTACCGTCCGGAAGAATTGCTCGCTTAGCTAAGCTGGGTGGTTTGGCCTCAGCTGTTGCTGGCAATATTGTTAAAGGCGCCACAAAAAAAATGCTCAGTGGTCAGCGCCCATCATTAACTCAGTCCTTACTGAATATCGACAACGCCATATCGATCACCAAGCGTTTAGCACATATGCGTGGTGCAGCCATGAAACTGGGTCAATTGCTCTCGATGGATGCAGGTGAATTACTGCCTGCTGAATGGGAGCCTATTCTATCACGACTACGCCAAGAAGCTGACCCAATGCCTAAGGCGCAACTACTCAAAACCCTAGAAGCATCTTGGTCAAAAGACTGGTATCAACAATTTAGTTATTTTTCATTTTCCCCCATCGCATCGGCAAGCATTGGTCAGGTGCATAGAGCGACACTCAAAGATGGTCGTCAGCTGGCGATTAAAGTCCAATACCCGGGGGTAAGAGAAAGCATTGACAGCGACATTGATAATGTCATGAGTTTACTGAAACTGAGCGGTGTATTACCTCAACATATCGATTTGACCAGCTTGCTCGCTGAAGCAAAAGCACAACTTAAAAACGAAGCTAATTATTTGCAAGAAGCCAAATTTCTTAACGCTTATCGTGCCAATCTGTGCAACGACCCTAGCTTTATTGTGCCCTTTGTCGTTGACGAGCTAACTGACCAAAACATACTCGCGATGGAATACATCGAAGGTTCTGCCATCACAGATATTAGTGCCATGAGTGCTGACATTGTGGATCTAGTTTGTACTCAGTTAATGCACTTAACCTACCAAGAACTGTTCACCCATAAACTCATGCAAAGTGATCCCAACTTTGCCAATTTTTTGTATCAGAGCGATACGCAAAAAATAGTGTTACTCGATTTTGGAGCCTGCCGGCAGATTTCTCAGCAGACCTCAGTGCATTATCTCGCTATGGCTGATGCTATGCAGCGCCAAGATACTAATGACATGCGTTCAGCCCTGTATTCGCTTGGTTTAATTGACAATAATATGAGCGCTGCGGCCATAGATACTGTGTTAAAAGCGTGTTTTGAAGCGAGTGATTGCTTGCAAAGTGATACTGGCTACAACTTAAAAAAACAACACCTAATTAAACGAATTCAAGAAGTTAGTATGCCACTGATTACTGATAAAACAGCCGCAGCATCTCCTATATTTGAGGTTGCATTAGTCAATCGTAAAATTACCGGCATGATATTGCTAGCCAATAAGTTAGGCGCAACACTGGATTTTAAAAGCGTACTTGCTCCTTACTTAACGAAAAGCGCAAAGCCACCTAATGATAAAAAATGACGCAATGTGGCTGAGCAAAACGGCAACTGATGCTTTAGTCTGTTTCTAAATGTTTTATTTTTTTTGGTGAATGTTTATTTTATAAATAGTGAGTTGCTTTAAAGTCACGCTGTATCAATGTAATCAATGGTGTGTGGCTATTATTTCTATTCAAAGCATACTAAGTTTGGCAATAAAAACACCTAATCGAGTGGACAAAAATGGTTAGAAGCTTAAGCCACGGGCCTTGATTAAAAACGGTCAGTATATGCTAGTGCAGGGCACTTACTTGCCATGATATCTATACAGGATATCTATACAGGATATCATGGCAATATTACCTATGACGATAATGCTATCATCAGCCAACTAAATCTATGTATTTAGATTTAGTTAAGTAGACTTGGATAAGCATGATGAGCCAACTTTTATAACTGGGCTAAGGCTAGTTTTATGGTAGGGGATAATTGTGAACCATCACTATCGGCATACTTTATTATGTTTACTTTCATTGAACGTGCCCAAAATTTCTTTACGTGATTAGCAACGATCATAGCTGTTTCTTCGTCAGTTTTTTTGTAATTATTATTATTAGCAATTTGGTTGAGCATACTAATTAGATTGTCAATTTGAGAACTACTCATCACTATTTTCCTATTTATTTATCGAATTTGGTATAGAAAGTATGTCTACCAGGACGAGCAAAGCCAATTAAATTGAGCTTAGCTTGATTTGCCAAGCTTATTGCTAAGCCCGTTGGCGCTGAAACCGCTACTAATGTGGCGATATTAACGCTGGTTACCTTTTGTACCATCTCATAGCTTGCTCTGCTTGAAATGACAACAAAGCCACTTTGGCTGTTGATTTTACGCAGCGCTAAGCTGCCAATTAACTTGTCTAACGCATTGTGTCGACCGACATCTTCACACAAGAGGAGTATCTTGCCAGTATCGTCACACCATGCGGCGCCATGAACCGCACCTGTTAATGCTTGTAATTTTTGATGCTCACTTAACTGTGACAGTGCATCTTGTATTACTGGCGAAGAGGGCAGCGCTTGTGGCGTTACACTCTTAATGGGCCGAATGGCTGTCTCCAGTGATTCACTACCACATAAACCACAGCCTGTGCGGCCAGTAAGGTTACGTCGGTGTGATTTTAAAGACATCATACGTTCAGAGCTAATCTCAAGACGTACTTCTATGCCTTTTTCACTGGTTACCAGCTCAATATCATAGATTTCAGCCGCGTTATTAATAATGCCTTCAGACAAACTAAAGCCTAAGGAAAACTCATGTAAATTGGCGGGTGAGGCCATCATAACCGCGTGAGAAATGCCATTATAAACCATGGCAATAGGCACTTCCTCTGCGATACAGTCAAGTTTTCTTTGCTCGCTACCTTGCTGCCAATAGTGCACAGGGAGTGTTAAATGGCTTGGTTGCAATTTTGTTTCGTCTTCCAGCGTCAAACTTAACTTCCTATAGTGGCTTTTTGTTTTTTAGGTGAACGTTTAAAGTGCTCTTTTTGTTGGGCACTGAATTTTTTATAACGGGTTTGCCAAGCTGATGGCGAGGTAACTTTTTCCACCTGTACCGCGGTGACTTTATATTCAGGACAATTCGTTGCCCAATCCGAACTATTGGTGGTAATAACGTTGGCGCCACTAATTGGGTGATGGAAGGTAGTGAATACCACGCCACTTTGCATACGTTCACTGACTTTTGCTTTTAGTACAGTATCACCCGCACGGCTGCTGATGCCTAACCAGTCACCATCATTAATACCTCTTTCTTCGGCATCGTTAGGATGTATTTCAAGTAAATCTTCTTGGTGCCAAGTATGGTTCTCGGTGCGTCGTGTTTGTGCCCCGACATTATATTGACTGAGTATTCGCCCAGTGGTCAATAATAACGGGAAGCGTTTGTTAGCGCGTTCTTCACTAGCAAGATAGGGCGTAATCGCAAAACGACCTTTTCCAATGGGAAAGCTTTCCACGTGCATGATGGGTGAACCATCAGGAAACTCTTCGTTACAAGGCCACTGAATACTTCCCTGTTCGTCCAATTTTTTATAACTTACCATACTGAAAGTAGGCACTAATGACGCTATCTCATCCATTATTTCAGAAGGATGTTGATAATTCATCGGGTAGCCTAAAGCATTAGACAGCTTTTGGGTGACTTCCCAGTCAGCGAATTCAGCTAATGGCTTCATCACTTTACGCACCCGATTTATGCGTCTTTCTGCATTGGTAAAGGTACCATCTTTTTCTAGAAATGAAGAGCCGGGTAAAAATACGTGTGCATATAGCGCGGTTTCATTTAGAAAAATGTCTTGCACAATCAAACACTCTAATGATGACAATGCGGCCTGCACATGTTGGGTATTAGGATCTGACTGTAAAATGTCTTCTCCTTGCACATACATGGCTTTGAACGTGCCTTCGATGGCGGCATCAAACATGTTTGGAATACGAAAGCCCGGTTCGTTATCTAAGGTTACGCCCCAATTTTTTTCAAATTTAGCGCGTAAGACATCATCACTGACATGCTGATAACCTGGGAGCTCTTGTGGGAATGAACCCATGTCACAAGAGCCTTGAACATTATTCTGTCCACGCAATGGATTAATACCTACGCCTTCACGGCCTATGTTACCTGTGGCTAATGCTAAGTTTGCTATACCCATGACCATGGTTGAACCTTGGCTATGCTCGGTAACGCCTAAGCCATAATAAATAGCGCCATTTTTTGCTTTGGCAAAAGCACGCGCGGCAATGCGAACTTCTTCGGCATTAACCGTGGTAATACTTTCCATCGCTTCGGGTGAGTTGATCTCATCAAGAATAAATTCACGCCATGCGTTATATTCATCAGTACGCTGCTCAATGAAATTTTTGTCCTCTAAGCCTTCACTGATAACGACGTGCGCTATGGCATTGATCATAGCAACGTTGGTACCCGGTTTTAGCGGCAAATGATGATGAGCATTTATGTGAGCGGTATTAAGTAAATCAATGGTTCGGGGATCAACAACAATTAACTCTGCGCCTTGGCGTAAGCGTTTACGCAACTGCGAGGCAAACACTGGATGAGCGTCAGTAGGGTTTGCGCCAATAACCAGAACAACATCAGATTTCATCACTGAGTCGAAAGTTTGTGTACCTGCAGACTCACCAATGGTTGCTTTGAGTCCATAACCTGTGGGTGAATGACAAACACGAGCGCAGGTGTCGGTATTATTATTACCAAAAGCAGCGCGGATCAATTTTTGTACTAAATAGGTTTCTTCATTGGTACAGCGAGATGAAGTAATACCGCCTACACTTTCACGGCCATATTTAGCCTGAATGTTTTTAATTTTATTAGCGGAAAACTCTAAGGCTTCGTCCCAACTGACTATCCGCCATTCTTCATTAATGCTGTCGCGCACCATAGGTTCAGTGACGCGGTCTTTATGAGTGGCATAACCAAAGGCAAAGCGGCCTTTGACACAAGAATGACCTTGGTTGGCTTTACCACCCTTGTAGGGCACCATACGTATGACTTCTTCGCCTTTCATTTCAGCTTTAAAAGAACAACCGACGCCACAATAGGCACAAGTGGTGATAATACTGTGTTCTGGTTGTCCTTTGTCAATCACTGATTTTTCCATCAGTGTTGCCGTTGGGCAAGCCTGTACGCAGGCGCCACAAGAGACACAATCAGAAGATGAAAAATCGTTTTCACTGGTACCAGCGCTGACCTTTGAGGCAAAACCGCGACCTTCAATGGTTAAGGCAAAAGTACCTTGAACTTCTTCACAAGCTCTAACACAACGAGAGCAGGTGATACATTTACTGGGTTCGAAAGTAAAATAAGGGTTAGAGTCATCAATCTTGGCGTCAAGATGATTATCGCCATCAAAACCATAACGCACTTCACGTAAGCCAACGGCTCCGGCCATATCTTGTAATTCACAATCACCATTACTTGAACAGGTTAAGCAGTCAAGTGGGTGATCAGATATGTACAGTTCCATGATATTGCGTCGTAATTTTGCAATGTCATTATTTTCAGTAGACACTACCATGCCTTCTTTAACCGATGTCGTACATGAGGTTGGGTAGCCTCTCATACCTTCAATTTGTACCGCACATAAACGACATGAACCAAAGGCTTCGATGTTATCAGTGGCACAAAGTTTAGGAATATTAATATCAGCTATTGCGGCAGCGCGCATCACAGAAGTACCTGCAGCAACCGTTATTTTTACCCCGTCAATCTCAAGACACACTGTTTGTGTTGAGGTGCTAGCAGGAGTGCCATAATCTTTATTAAAATCGATTGGTTTATTCGACGTGGTATTAGTGGCCGGATCAAAATAATTAATCATGATTGCTCTCCTGTGTGGTTAAATAAAAGTCTTGAGGAAAATCAGTAAAAGCACTGCGCACGGGTATAGGTGTCATACTGCCCATTGCGCATAAAGAACCGTCAATCATGGTGTCGCAAAGGTCATTAAGTAAAATCATAGCCTCAGCGCGGCGCTCATCATTTTTTATCCGATCAATCACTTCTACACCACGTGTTGAACCAATTCTACAAGGCGTACATTTCCCGCAAGATTCAACCACACAAAATTCCATTGAAAAACGTGCTTGTTCTAGCATATCAACACTGTCATCAAACACGACAATGCCGCCATGACCTAACACGGCAGAGGCTTTAGAAAATGCTTCATAATCAAGTGGAATATCTAGTTTATGGCTAGGTAAATAAGCGCCTAATGGGCCACCGACTTGAATGGCTTTTATTGGACGGTTGCTAGCGGTGCCACCAGAAAAATTATCAATAAGATCTTTTAAGCTTGAGCCAAAAGGTAGTTCAATTAATCCACCTTGTTTAACATTACCGGCGAGTTGAAAAGGTAAGGTGCCTCGTGAACGATTTGTGCCATATTGTTGGTAGGCGTGACTGCCTTCACTCATGATAAACGGAATAGCCGCCAGCGACAGGACATTGTTAACAATGGTGGGTTTAGCAAATAATCCTTCTAAAGCCGGAAGTGGTGGCTTAAAGCGCACCATGCCTCTTTTACCTTCTAGTGATTCTAAAAGAGCAGTTTCTTCACCACATATATAAGCTTCTGCGCCTAATCTCACTTCTAAATTAAAGGTTTTACCACTACCACAAATGTTATTACCTAAATAACCGGCTGCACTAGCAATCTCAATAGCTTGTTGTAATATTTCATCGGCAATAGGGTATTCTGATCGTAAATAAATATAGCCTTGGTCTGCACCAACCGCTAATCCGGCAATAATCATGCCTTCAATCAGCATAAAGGGATCACATTCCATGACTAATTTGTCCGCAAAGGTCCCAGAATCGCCTTCGTCGGCATTACAGACGATATATTTTTTATCCGCAGTGGCATCTCTTACCGTTTGCCACTTTATGCCGGTAGGAAAAGCAGCGCCACCTCGACCACGAAGACCCGAGTCTACAACCGCGGTGACAATTTCCTGAGTCGATAACGTGAGTGACTTTTGTAGGCCTTTAAAACCATCTAAGGCAAGGTAATCATCAAGAGAAATCGGGTCAGTAATACCTGCACGGGCAAAGGTAAGACGAGTTTGATTTTTTAGATAGGCAATGTTTTCAGTTAGGCCTAGCGCTAGCGCATGCGATGGTGGTTTTTCATGGAGGATATTCTGGCTAATATCTTCCATAATGCTTGCAACATCAGCGGATGCTACGGGGCCATATGCCATACGGCCCTGTGCTGTTTCTATTTCAACCATAGGCTCTAACCAAAATAAACCACGCGAGCCATTTCTGATTATTTTTAGGTCAATATCATGATCTGACAAATAGTGCGTAAAGGCTTGAGCAACTTCATGTGCTCCTAAAGAAATAGCGGTACTTTCTCGTGGAATAAAAATTTTCGTTGTCATGGTCACTCTCACTTTGATTCGTGGTCTAAATTAGAAAGAATTTCTTCAAATCTATCATTAGAAATACGACCATAAAGATCATCATTGATTCTAATGTTAGGGCCAGTTGCACAGTTACCGAGACAATAAACACTATCCAAGCTGAATTTTTTATCACGGGTCATTTGATGATAATCAATAGCTAAAAAGTCTTTAGCGTGTGCTTCAAGTTGTCGACTTCCTCGAGATTGACATGCTTCTGCACGGCAAATTTGAATTTGATATTTACTAGGAGGAGATGTGCGAAATTGATGATAAAAACTAATAACACCGTGAATTTCTGCTGGTGTTTGTTTTAGTTTTGTCGCTATGCGCTCAATCGCTTGAGAAGATATATAGCCCATTTCTCTTTGAATAGCATGTAATATTGGTAACAGAGAGCCTTCTTTATTTTTCAAAGAATCAATGATGTTTTCCACATTTGACAAGGGGGAAGAAAATTCTATTTTCATACTAACTCCGAAGGCCTGTTATAAAATATACATATGAAATTAATTGCATATTTGTTATTGTCTTATAGTTCTTTTTATAGCCTGACTATAGCACCATTGATTTATTATAAGAATATGAATTTTTATTCATATTTTAGTGTTTTTTTTGGCTGGCTTTAGCGCTGCGATTTGACCGCTAAATATAAAATTTATTGGTCAATGGCATAAAGTATTATTGATCATTAGAACAGCCAAAAATAAAACTCAAAAATAATATGCAAGGGAAGAAAATGACCAATAAAACAGTATTGTCAAAGAGAATTCAAATTAAGCCCGCATGGTCATTTTACGATGAGCAGGGTGAGTATGTAGACCCTCGACTTTTTGTCTTGCTTAATGCGGTACACAAATATGGCAAATTGACGGTAGCGGCAACAAAACTAGGTATGTCGTATCGTCATGTCTGGAATGTACTAAAAAAATGGACTGACTTTTTTGGCTCTGATTTAGTCGAACTAAAAAAAGGCAAAGGGGCACTTTTAACGCCGTTAGGTGAAAAACTACTTTGGGCTGAACAAAGGGCACAGGCTAGATTTGAACCTCAGTTAATCAGCATAGCATCAGAATTAAATTTAGAAATACAAAAACACTTAATGGTTAAAGAGCCTTTGCTAAAAATTGCTGCAAGCTATGGTTATGCAGTAGCTTTACTTCCTGATTTTACTCATAAATTTAAGCTAGACTTACAATATAAAAGCTATGAAGAGTCATTTGATGCCTTAAGTAAAGGTGAGTGTGATATTGCCGCATTTCACTTACCCACCGACATTGTTAGCCAAAGCTTAATTGATATTTATAATAAATATTTTAAAGCTAATACCTATAAAGTCATTCGGTTTGTGACCCGTAAACAAGGCTTAATTGTTAAAAAAGACAACCCTAAAAATATTACTAAAATTTCAGATTTAATGCAGGAGGAGGTTAAATTTATTAATCGGCAAAAACACTCAGGTACACGCTTATTAATAGATGAATTACTGGCAAGATCATCAGTGGACTCTAAAAAGGTGATTGGTTTTGATAAATTTGAATTTACACATTCTGCTATCGCTGCCTATGTAGCTTCAGGCATGGCCGATGTTGGCATTGGTATTGAAACCGCCGCTCGTCAATTTGGTCTGAATTTCATCCCATTAACCACTGAACACTACGTGTTAGTTTGTCATCACAAGACCCTTAAAGAACTCTCTGTACAGCGCTTAATTACCGAGATCAAAAGTGATAAATTTCATGAGGAGGTATCGAAATTAGCAGGCTATGAGTCTACTGCTTGTGGTGATATTGTGGATTTAGAAGATATGTTACCTTGGCACGTTTAATTTTATAGCGCTTGTTACTCTACTCGCTATGATAAAATTCAAGCCGCTTTAAACGAATTTAAAGCGGCTTGAATTGTAGTTTTACAAGTTGAAAGTATTAACTCTTAGGATGTGTATTTTCAACATGATGCTTACCATCTACAGGACGAATAGTTAAGTTGGCAAAGAAAGCAACAACTAACAAAGCGGCCATAGCATACATAGTGGTATTATATAAGCTTGGTGTTGGGTCAATAGTACCCGCGGGCACTAATTCCATTAATTTACTTACCGTGACTGTTTTTGCTGCAACAAGTTCATTTAACTGACTAACGGCAGAGCCAAATTTAGCCTGGAATACTGCAGGATCTATTTTTGCTACTAAGTCGCTTATGGCGTCATTGACAGACATATTTCTAAGATACGTGATAGCAAATGGGCCTAAAACACCAGCGGTTGCCCATGCTGTTAACAATCGACCATGTATACCACCGACATGTAATGTACCAAATATATCGGCTAAATAAGCTGGAATAGTTGCAAAACCACCACCATACATAGTGAAGATAACCATAGTGGCACCGTAGAACATAACTAACCAGACCGTAGACGGATCTGCACTGACTTGAGATGCAGCGTAAGGTATTGATAAGTAAAGTAGCGTTCCTAAGACAAAGAAAAAGTGGTAAGTGTTTTTTCTGCCAATGAAATCAGAAATGGATGCCCAGAAAAATCGACCACACATATTAAAGACCGAAATCATTAATACGTAAGTACCCGCAAAGGTCGCGGTAGCTACATCAGGTAAGGTCGAACCAAAAATATCAACCATCATGGTTTTAGCCACACCAATAACACCAATACCTGCTGTTACGTTAAAACAAAGTACAACCCATAACTTCCAAAATTGTGGTGTTTTTAGTGCTTGATCAATATGTACATCGTTATGTGAAATCATGCTTTTTGCAGATTCATCTTTCTCTGGAGGAGTCCAACCTTCAGGTGTCCACCCTTCAGCCGGCACACGATACGAGAATGAGGCAATAATCATGACAATAAAATAAACAACACCTAGTGTCAGGAATGTTCCTGCAGCACCGGTATCACCCGTACCGACAATATAAACACCTGCATCACCAGGAAAAGCCATATTTGCCGCTTCACCAGCCGTTGCAACAATAACTTCTACTGTACCAGAAGCTGTTTCTGCAAAACGTTTGCCCGCTTCAGTTATTAGTTTTACAGCACCTTCTGTGCCTAAATAAGTAGGAGCAACGGCGTGGAATTTTAACAAAGCAGTAATAAGTGGAGCACCGATCATCGCACCGCCACCAAATCCCATAATGGCCATGCCCGTAGCCATACCGCGTTTATCAGGGAACCAACGCAGCAAAGTGGACACAGGTGAAACATAGCCTAAACCTAGACCACAACCCCCCAGCGCACCATACCCAAGGTAAACAAGCCATAATTGATGGCTTGATATACCAATACTACCTATGATGAAGCCGCCACCCCAAAGAAATGCAGCAGTAACACCAACACAGCGAGGACCGACTTTTTCTAGCCATTTTCCAGCGACTGCGGCAGATAAGCCAAGAAAAACAATAGCAACAGAAAATATCCAAACCACGTTACTTAAAGACCAATCTCCAGATGAACTAGTTACTACCCCTAATTCTTTAATCAGCGCAGGGTTAAAAATACTCCATGCGTAAACAGAACCAATACATAAATGAATGGCAATAGATGCTGGTGGGACTAGCCAGCGATTAAACCCCGATTTAGCAATTATTTTATCTTTCATTAAGAAAGAAAAAAAGCCCCCACTGTTATTTGACATTATTTAATACCTTATAGCTACAGCTTGATATAAATATTTATACTCGTACAACTAGCACACTGATGAAGGGTAATTACAGCAGCTATTTATTTTCAAAAAATATTATTTGAGCATAAAATAGATAATGTTTTACCGTTATTCTTTGTTCTAAATCATTCATAGTTAAGCTGTATCAAGTATAAAAAAAGAGAATAATTAAGGTGAATGTATGTTTTTATAAAATCCTTATAGTTAAAACTAACCACAGTTTTTATATCTTTTTTTGACAATCAATTTAACTACCTTGTTTTTATTAACACAAGTATATGAATTAAATTACATATATTGGTTTTTTATAACTCGAAAACTATAGCACTGGAGTATTAGTATTAAAATATGAATAAATATGCATATTTAGTGATTATTTGTTACTGCCTAATGTGGGCACTTTTAGTGGTTAACTTTGTGTCATTAATAGTGAATTAAACTCAAGTTCTGTAACGGTTACCTTTATGTGCAAAGGGTAATTTTAGTGCTGTTTATAGTGAGATGATTGTTTTATTTTTTGTGGGCCGCACTTGTTAAGGGGCAATTTTTAGGATTAGGATTTTAGGGTTAGATTGTCGACTAATGAATAGTGTGTTGTTGCTTGTCCCATAGACTGCCTTGCCAATGAGAGATGGTTCCAGCCGCTTCGCAACTATCGCAATGCCACTCAATAAGGCTCAGGTTAATACACTTTGCTTCAATGTCTCCCTCACAATTGATTTGCTCAGCGCGAGTGTTGCATTTCAAATTTACAGCCACTAAGTCAATATCAACTATTGGCTGCTCTATACGCTTAGAAATACGCTCAGAAACCGATGATACAATTTTACTGAGAAATTTGAACACTGTTTTTGCTTGTTCAGTCAGGGCGAGTAACTTACCTTCTTCGTCCAGAAAATGTCTTAAATCTGCTTTTAACGCCATAGGTTTTTTCGCTCAAAGTCTGCTGATGCGCCTAAGATATAGTACTTAAAGCTTTTGGTACATTATTTTTCAGTTAATACTTTTCAGTTAATACTTTTCAGTTAATCTTATTAAGCTGATAGTCGGGTTGGACAAACTTTCAGCTCAATATCAATTCCAATGAGTTAAAATCTCAAATTATTGTGACACGGACAGGTACAGGGTTTTAAACAATTGGTCAACTTGAGTCAGTAAAGTGCAGGCAGTGACAGGTTTTAAGTCTTTATACCTGAGAAAAAATACTTTTGATGTCAGAGTTAAAGTGCCTGAGTGCAAGGGAGGTAAGGCTTTATTCACGGACTGAGAAACTAAGTGTTGCGGTGGTTATTTTAGATCGCATTTTATCTATTGTTGTTCTTTAGCGTGTTTACTATATTACTGATACTGATTGTTGCTTACACTAATTCTCATCAGCAATTGATGAATACAGCCTACCAGCAGATACTTCAGCTAAATTAATGGCTGAACATAAGGTGGCTTTAGCTGCTTAGTAGTTATGTACTTTAAAGTTGAATCTGCCTAACTTAAATGTGTTAGAGTCAAAATGGTATAATTAATTACCTTATTTTTCCTGTATTTGTAGCGTAAAGGTGAAAGTAAGGTGGTGGCATTTTTATTGCTTATATCAGTTCGTTAAGGTCTTTAGATCTGTCGCATGGAGCACATAGTTAAATTTTTAATATCAGCAAATGGACCTGAGGACTATCTTTATGAATCGAATTTTAGAATTTCGCAAGATGTATCAAGCCAGCTTGGGTCGATATATGGTCATTTGTATGACGGGGTTATTACTCATTACTGGTGCCTTGTTTTGGTGGACAACATATAGCCAGCTTGCATCAAGTTTCGATGATTTTGACGTTAGCTTTTATCAAACGGAATTGAAGAGAGTTGACAGTGTGTTAAAACAGCATCAACTCGCATTTGAATTGCAAATAAAAGACTATGCCCACTGGGATAGTACAGAAGCATTCGTCTTAGGCGACTATCCTGTTTATATAGAAGAGAACTTTACCCCAATATCGCTGGAGAACAATCAGCTCAGCGGCTATATGATGACCAAACTTGATGGCTCGTTTGCCACTCCCCCTATGATACTTGTCGATGGCGCTATTATTCCGATGCCCGCAGACATGAGGTCTGCATTAGCTCCCTTGTTACCGAGATTAATGACTCCCGATAAACTGACCGCCAACACCGGCCTATTTTGGTTTGATAGTCATGCCATTTTGGTTGCTGGCGTGACCATCACAGATTCTAATGAATCAAGATCCCCAAGTGGTTACCTGTTTTTTTTACGTCATTTTGATCGCTCGATATTGGATGGCTTTAAATCGTTAACCTCTGTGGATTTTACTTTACTGCCGCAGCTCGAAAATAATAAAGCAGACATTAAGGTACAGTACTTGTCTGACTTAGCCGAGCCCGCATGGTTAATAAGTAAAAGTCTGGATAATTTACCCGCTATAATTCAAGTACAGGGGGAGACACATTTAAAAAAAGAACGTTACATGAGCTTTATGTTATTGGGGGCCAGCGTTGTGGGTTTGATACTACTTTCATTGCTCGGTATTTATCTAACCCTTCATTTTAATATTCTGAAAAGACTGTCTATTTTTTCTCAGCTTGCGGATCAACATCGACTGACACCAAACCTGCTAGTACGCTGGCCAGTTAAAAATAACGATGAACTTGATAATCTTGCTTCTGCTTTGAATGAGTTAATGACCAATGTGGAAGTGAGGCATAAAGAAATGAGCTTTCTTGCAGACCATGACCCTCTGACGAGATTAGGTAATCGGCGCTTATTATTGAAAGAGCTCGATGCCAATATTCATCGGCAGCAGCGCCATCCTACTTTTGTCAGCACGCTGTTGTTCATTGATCTCGATGAATTCAAATTACTCAATGATGGGCTAGGACACACTGCGGGAGACGACATCCTTAAACTCATGTCCCAGCGTATGCTCTTACAAGTACGCAATTACGATACGGTTGCTCGTTTAGGCGGTGATGAATTTGCTATCTTGCTTAATGACACCGACTTGGAGATGGCACGGTCTTTTGCCGAGAGACTACTGGTTGAAATAACTCAATCCTTTGAACATAGCGGTGAAAATTTTAGTATTAGAGCTTCCATCGGACTAACGGCAGTAACCGCTAGTCTCAGCAAAGAAAATCTCCTCAGATATGCTGATTTAGCAATGTATGAAGCCAAACGACTGGGTAAGGGACAAGTGAGCCTTTTTAAAATGGCTCTGCTCGATGTCGTTTCTCGCCGGATGCTGTTAGAGCAAGCACTAAACTCCGCGCTTAACGATAATCAGCTTGAGGTATGGTTTCAACCAATAGTCGATTTGCACAGTGGAGAAGTGGTCAGCATAGAGGCGCTATCACGTTGGTCATTTGCCGGAGAATTTATTCCACCAAATGAGTTCATCCAGATTGCTGAAAAAACCGGCATGATTATCACACTGGGACAACAATTATTCGACAAGGTAGGTTTAGCTCTGCAAGAGTTAAGGGGAGAACACCCTTATCTTCAGTGCAATATTAATTTATCGGTTAGGCAATTCCAGAATAAGGATTTATTTACCGAGATCACCACCTGCCTAAATAAATATCAGTTGCCCTCGTCAGCCTTCCATTTAGAACTGACGGAAAGTATGGTGATAGAGGCCGAAAAAGATATTTTACCTGTAATGCAAAAATTCATCGAGCATGGTTTTAAATTTCATTTAGATGACTTTGGCACGGGATATTCTTCGCTCGATCGTCTGAGGAACCTGCCTTTTGATACACTGAAAATCGATCGTGGCTTTGTGACTCCGCTAGGGGAGGGAGATGATCTTATGGCCCGAAATATTATCAATATAGGCAAAGAGTTGGGTATGAATATTATTGCAGAAGGCGTTGAGACTCAAGTTGAACTGGATAGATTAGTGCAGTTAGGATGTTCTCAAATTCAAGGTTATTATTTTGCCAAACCTATGCCCTTAAGCGCACTCAAAGACTGGCTGTATAGCAAACAGCATCAGGTGGTACAAATGAAATCTAAACGAAAAACCTAAGATTCCAAATCAGGCTCTGTAATAACTTAACTTTAGACCTAAATCCCTATAATTTAGTTAAAAAATAGAAAAGCCTTTACGCTCGTTATTGTGCATTAGTGGATTGCACAGGCCGTTGTATTCGAGATGATAAAGCAGGTTATATAGCGCAACATCATAGCCTGTTGCCTTAGGTAATCTGGTATTAACTGTATCAGCCAGTATTGGCGCTACCCTGTATCCGCAAGATAATGCGGAGGCAGACTTGCTGATACGCCATGCTGACCAAGCTATGTATGTGGCTAAAGAGTCGGGTAAAAATGGTTATCATTTATTTGATACCGCTGAAGATGTCGCCAGTAAATTACAACTCGACAACCTAAAGACTATTCGTCGCGCATTAGACCAGCATCAATTTGTCCTTCATTATCAGCCTAAAGTTAATATGAAGACAGGCTTAGTGATGTGGGTTGAGGCGCTTATTCGTTGGCAACATCCCGAGCGAGGCTTATGAAACCCCTTTGAGTTCTTGCCCTTAATTGAAAATAACCCGATGAGTATCGAAATGGGTGAATGGGTTATTGATACAGCATTGAGACAAATGAGCCAATGGCAAACCAGTGGTCTTATTTTACCCACAGGTATAAGTGTAAATATTGCTGCCATGCAATTACAACAGCCTGACTTTACCAAGAGACTCTCTAGGCTACTAGCCGCTCATTCGGATGTTGAAGCACGCCATTTAGAACTAGAAGTGTTAGAAACAAGTGCCTTAGATGATGTGACTCGGGTCTCAACCACCATGCATGACTGTATGGCGTTAGGGGGAAACTTTGCTTTAGATGATTTTGGTACTGGCTATTCGTCTCTGACTTATCTTAGACGTTTACCTGTCAGTCTGATTAAAATAGATCAGAGCTTTGTGCGAGATATGTTAATTGATGTTGATGATTTGGCCATTGCTGAAGGCGTCATTGCTTTAGCTAAATCATTCAAACGTGAAGTGATTGCAGAAGGCGTTGAAACGATAGAACACGGCACAGCATTATTGCAACTGAGCTGTGAATTAGCACAAGGTTATGGCATTGCCAGACCTATGCCTGCTAGTGATATTCCCGCGTGGATTAGTCGCTGGAAACCTGATGTTAGTTGGCAAAGCTAAATAAAACGCTGCATGGCTTGCAACCCATCCAAGTTAAAATGAGACCAGATTAACTCTGGGCTCATTCAGGCCAAGTTCAGACCTAATTCAGATCTAATTCAGCTCTAACTATTGCCTGATGTTGGCATAACGCTTGATCAAAGATAGTTTTTTGTCACACAACTGAGACATTTTAAAGCGCAAGTAGGGAGTAATAAGTTATTATTACTCCCGATACGAGCTACCCTTTTTATCTAGCATAGCTTTTTGCTGCTCAAAATGAGCGTAAGACTGGCCTCGAAACTCATCCCAACTTTCTGCTGTTTGTCGCGCTAGCTCATCAGAGAGAATATTCAGAGGCTGGCCAGTGGAATAAGCCAACACCATAGTCTTACAAGCTTTTTCCAGATAATACAGATCCTCAAAAGCTTCGGCGATCGTCGCGCCAGTAACCGTAATACCGTGATTACCCATCATTAAAGCATTTTTACCGGCCAGGCTATCCACGATACGTTTGCCTTCTGCATCACTGGTGGCAATACCGCCAAAACTTTTATCATAGGCGATGCGTTCAAAGAAGCGCGCGGTGTTGTTATCAATGGGCAATATACGTGGATCTTTTAACGTTGAGAGGACAGTTGCATAGGTAGAGTGCAGGTGCAGAATAACCCTAGCTGTAGGCAATGACGCATGCATGTTGCCATGAATAGTCCAAGCCGAAGCATCAGGCGCTTGGTCAGTCTGCATAATACTATCGTCTTCACTATCCAGTAACTGTAGGTTACTCGCCGTAACATTTGAAAAATGCATCCAACGAGGGTTCATCAAGAACTGTTTACCATCAGTAGAGACCGCAGCGCTTAAATGATTGGCGACTGACTCATGCATATCCATTTCATAAATAAGCCTAAAAGCAGCAGCCAAATCGACGCGTAATTCTTGTTCTGTTTGCATTTTTCTTATCCTCAATAGGTTTCGACTGATTACGCCTCTAGTGATGGCTAAAGTGGCGCCGTTATTTCTGCTTCTGCTGTTGGATAGCTAGCACGTAAAACACGGTAAACACTGCGCAAATCGCCTCGGTCAACATAACAGCCCCGTAAGTGCCTTGCGCCACTGCCCTTGATAAAGGAAGCTCGGCCGTGAGCGATGCGGTGGTTGTCGAACACCATACACTCGCCAGCATTTAGGCGGAAGGTCATCAAATATTGAGCGTCTTGTAGCATCTGTCCAAACTTACGAAAAGCAGGATAAAAAGTATCCATTTCACGCTGAGAAAAATCAAATACATCCGCTAAGTGCTGACTAAAATTAATACCACTAACCTCACCATTATTAGGGTCGAGTTCGATTATTCGCTGCTTAGTGCGTACATCTTGATAGTGGGTGGTATAGCGATACGGCACTTCGTATTCTGTCAGTATTTTGAAGTATTGTGGATAGCTTTTTTTTAAGGCGTTGGCCACGGTAGTTGCATCGACAAACAAGCTGTTGCCGCCTTCTGCATCATTAACCCTACAGTGTAAGAACTGGATACCTGGAGCCAGTTCTTCTGCAGGTAAATCAGTATGTAACTCAAGTGCTTTGCTGGTGTAAGCAAGATTTTCAGGATTGGCTTTAGACTGGACATCAAAGGTGTAACCAGAAAAAGATGGGCGCACAGTGCCAAACAGTTCGCATAGGGTTTTCAGCCCTTCGTTTGAATTTGGCATATCTTGGATTAGGGCAACACCTTCATCTAACATCGCCTCTGCCCAATCAGCTACACTGGCAGGGTTAGCTATAACATCGTCATAGCTAAAACGCGCCATGTTTGGGTAGTGATCGCCATACCAAGTTTTACGGGCACGAACGGCCAAATCACCATGATTTTCTCCCTTGTGCCAACGTTCAAGCCAGTCTAGGTTGTAACGACTTTGATAGCCATCGCTCCAAATAACTTCCAGTGAGGCTGCATTTATCCAGGCGCTTGTTGCGTGTAAATCATCAGCTTCATCAAGAATATCAAAGGTGCGTTCCTGAGTGCTGCTATCCCATGAGGTGGCACAATTATCGCGTAACCAGAAGTAATTGAAATAGACCATTTCTGCGTTCATCGGGAGTTCTATACCGGTTTTCAGTAATACAATGTTAGACATTCAGCAACGCTTATTTTTTGTTTATTTTAAAATTGAAATTGTATCATTTAGGCCATGTAATGTCGAAAACCCCAGGGGGAAATCACCGTGTTAAGTGCTTAATAAGTGTCATTGTTTTTTATAAAAATGATTAAAGCTGGACGGTATTCCTTATCGTTAGCCATGCCAGTAGCTAGTGAAATAATAAGGTCTGCATAGGCTAAAATTAACCCGTAATGGTCAAGGGGAAATTGATGATTAACACTCTCATTGTCAGTCATGATCTTTGACAGTTTTTGATAAATTAACCTTGTGATGATAAATGTAAGCTTGTGTTGAGTGAGATAGTTACAGCGTAAACTTAAGTTACACTTAATGGTGCCGATACTTGTTATATATGCTTTGATAAACCGAGGTAAATTTTATGAGCTCAACCATTAAACCTAATGATGCCTATAGTCAAGATGTTCGAACATTAGCAAACGCATCAGATAAAACCTTGAACAAGCCAAAGGGGCAGCAAATATCTGAGCTGGCTAATGATAAAAATATTGTTAAAGCAGAAGGCTCTATTTATGCCAACAATAAAAAACAGCTTAATGCCGCTATTATAGAGTCTTCACTGAAGTTCAATACCACAGTGGGCGATCAGCCGCTGTCATTGTTGTTAAAAACGGCCTTACAGGGCATAAACGAAGCGCTTAAAGAAACTGGGGCTGATAATCGTGTTGAAAGTAGCGCTGAAGACAGTTATCAGTCGGGGCTTGATTTCAGCCCTGAAGCAACAGCGGAGCGTATTCTTGCTTTTAGTACTCAGTTTCTAGGTGCTTATCAAGAGCAGCATCCTGAAATGGCGGCAGAAGAATCGTTAACGGCTTTTGTTGATATTATCAGTGGCGGTATAGAGCAAGGTTTTACTGAAGCCAAAGGTATTTTAGCTGATTTAAAAGTATTGGCGGGCGATATTAGCCATAATATTGATAAAACTTATCAGTTGGTGCAAACAGGGCTAGCGTCTTTTGCCGAGGCTTTAAGTGCTAAAAAAGCAGAGCAGGCTGAACCCTAACAAGTAAAATAGTCGGCTATTTAGCCAGCGGTAAGCGTTAATTTTACCGTGAATTACGGCTATGCTGAGCCACTTTAAAACAATTGTTTTTGGCAGTTCTGTCAATTATATTTAGTTAAATGACAAACTAAAACAAGGTGTTAATATTATTTTTCGCGTTGATCTAGTTGCACGTTGACCCAATTGTTTAAGTTAGCGCTTGCAGCGCTAATAAATAATCCAGTTAAGCTATAAAGTTAATCTCATCGCCATACTTTATAGTGATGAGCGCTAGGCAGTAATTTATTCAGCGACTGTTATTTTTACCTATATCAGTAATTTTTAATTTATTTGTACTGATTTAACTCACTTTAGTGCAGAATCAATTGTAATGGCTTTATAAGCTATGTAATTTTATAAATCACTTTTGAAAGGAGTACGTCAGTTGTCTAGGAAAAAATTTATCGAGTCTCATGGTGGTACAGCGAATAATTGGAGAACTGATTTTTCATTTGTAAACCATGCAGCTAAGTTTGTTATTTTTGGGGCTTGGGATACTCATACTCAAGAGGGACGGAGCTTAATCCTTGATAAGGATTGGGAGCAAAATAAAAAAGGTAGAAAGCAAGCTGGTTATATTCAAGCGCTAGAGCATATTAGATTAGTTGCAGAGGAAGGTTATCAACTAAAAACCTTTCCAATAATTGAAGATGTGGACTATGTAGATGCCACGGATAGCGGCAAAACCAGCATCAAAGAGTTTATACAAACCTTAACGGATATGACCCTAAACTTCACTGATGATAAATGGTACGCAGAAGGTGCACACAAGCCTGAATATAGCGCAAAACCTATTGAAAAAGAGGCGGTAGATCTGTTAGAGATAGCCAATTTAGCTATCGAAAAAACAGAAAAAGAAAAATTAATCATGTGCCGAGTTGGACAAGGGCAATTTAGAAAAAACGTTATTGATATTTGGGGTAATGGCGAGACATGTGCACTGACAGGTATAAATATTGCTGAAATGTTAGTCGCTTCTCATATTATTCCGTGGGCAAAATGTGAAGACAATAAGCAAAGGTTAGATGGCGTAAATGGCATTTTATTATGCTCTCATGTTGATAAGTTATTCGCTAAGCATTTAATTACTTTTGAGAAACAAAGAATGCGCTATATTATCAAAATTGCCCATAGCCTGGATCTAGCTTTATTAAAAAGTATCAGTATTGAAAAGGGGTTAGAGCTAGCTATAGCTCGCATGCACCCTAGGTTACAATTGAGATTTGATGAATATATTCTTGAGCATAATAAAGTTTTTGCCATGAAGGATGTTAAATAACACCCGCGATGGTTTTTTATCCTTGTCTAGCGATTGTAGATACCGCTTGATTGGCTAAGCAGAGCAAGCGGCTTGCTAAAAATACCGGGCGATTTAAGGTGTCGATTAAACTGATAGCTGACAGCGAATAAGCCATAACTCTTCACCCATATATCATTTAGTAGTTAAAAAAAACGGGCATCATCAGACGCCCGTTTTCAGTTTACACTTAATACCTAATACCTAATACCTAATAGTTAATACCTATTCGTTTGGTATTAACTATCTCTCATTAACGATTAATCTTCTTCAACTAAAGTCATTAGTGACGTGTTGCCACCAGAGGCTGTCGTGTCAATGCTAATGGTTTTTTCTGTTAATAAACGCTGAATCAAGTGATCAAAATATTCAGAACTGATCACAGGTAATATTGCCCCTGAACGTTCAGCTAATTTCTCACTGATAAAGTGCTTACGATCACAATGACTGTCTACAACAATACCTGATAATGCAGGATGCGCCAGCATAGTCGTTAAGTGACATAACTTAGCCACTTGGAAAACATCTGCATCTTGGCCGGTAGCAATGAACTTATCTCTAAAGGCAATCGCTTCATCATAATACAAATCAGAGACCACAGTAATAACGGTATTGCCCGTTGCCAATGCCGTTACAATAGAAAGTAACCAAAAATGAAAGCTAACATTTTTATCGGCAAAACAAATGATATTGCCGCGGTTTTCCAAATAAAGCACATTAGACTCACCCGTTGGCCCAGGTAAAAACGTTGGCTTTTTCAAACGCTTTTCAATACTAATTAATTGTGAACGAGCTGATTTTAAGGTGCGGTTTAAATCGTCAGCTAAATCTTCAACAATTTCAACATGGGCAATTTTTGCTAACAATTGACGTACAGAAGAAAGGCGAGTATTTAACTCAGTTAAGCGCCAGCCTTTTTCTGCTGCATTAGCCTTGTCCATAAACAATACGGCTTCTTTTTCCGCTTGTTCACCACCGTCTAAAGCTTCTACTTGCCATGGTAGTAATTTAAATTGCTCAGCATCGGGTGTGGCTTTTTCTATCACTAAACGCGTGAGGTAATTTGGCCCACCTGCTTTTGGTCCAGTACCTGACAGGCCACGACCACCAAATGGTTGTACACCGACAATAGCGCCAATCATATTACGATTGATATAAACATTGCCAGCACGTGATAACTTGGCTAAATCAAAGGCACGGTGTTCAATACGGGTATGAATACCCATAGTTAAACCAAAACCTGTACCATTAATTTTATCTACAACCGCTTCTACGTCATTGCCTTTAAAGCGCACAACATGTACACAAGGACCAAATACTTCCTTCTCTAGCACGCTAATGTCTTTAATTTCATAAAGTCGTGGCGCAAAAAAGAAATGTTCGTTCTGTGCTACTTCATCTGTTATCTCACTGGCAATAGGGCATTGGTACAGCAGTTTGCCATGAGTTTTCATATAGTCGCTGTGAGCATTGAGGGCATCTAATGCTTTTTGATCTATCACTGGACCTATGTCTGTGCTTAATTTTTCTGGGTTACCCACATGTAATTCTGCTAATGCACCTTTGAGCATAGTAATAACGTCATCAGCAATATCTTCTTGTAAAAATAACACTCGCAGCGCCGAACAGCGTTGACCTGCAGACTGAAATCCTGAAGAAATAACATCATCAACCACTTGCTCAGGTAGGGCGGTAGAGTCAACTATCATGCAGTTTTGGCCACCGGTTTCTGCGATAAAGGGGACTTGATCGCCACCTCGGTCAGCCAAAGTTTGTGAAATAATAGTGCCGGTTTCAGTAGAGCCGGTAAACATAACGGTTTGAATACGAGCATCAGGAACAATAACGCTGCCCACTTGACTGCCTCGAGCAATAACCGCTTGTACAACGCCTTCAGGTAAGCCAACTGACTTCATTAATTCAATGGTGCGTAAGGCAATTAAACTGGTTTGTTCGGCAGGTTTTGCTAATACCGTATTACCTGTGGCAATAGCGGCAGCCACTTGACCTAAAAATATAGCTAATGGGAAGTTCCAAGGGCTGATACATAAGACAACCCCACGCGCTTCTAAGCGTTCATCGGCGGCAACTTCAACCGCTTGCTGTGCGTAATAACGACAAAAATCAACGGCTTCACGCACTTCATCAATACCGTCTTGGGCTATTTTACCCGCTTCTTTAATACACAAGGCAATGAGCTCGTCGGTATGACGTTCAAGAATATCAGCCACGCGGCATAATAAATCAGCGCGTTCAGATACTGGCGTTTTTGACCATGTAGTAAATGCTGTTTCTGCCGTATCGATCATCTCAAGCATGGCGGCTTTGTCGTGCAGATGATGAAAGCCAATGATTTCACTATGGTTAGCTGGGTTCTTAACCGCAATAGCCCCTTCGGGGATATCATTTTTATTAAGCAGGTGCTCAACAAACCAGTAATCTAACGAGGCTTTTAACGGCGTGATGACACTAATGTCGGTTAAATCTAAGCCTTTAGAATTATCACGGCCAAGACCTTTGGCGTCATGATATAAGGCAATAGGTCTAAGTATTTGGTTGTTATACTTATCTTTTAAGCGTTGAGTTCTTTCAACTGGGTCTTCAAGTAAAGACTCGACCGGTTGCGACTCATCAACAATGGCATTGACAAAAGAAGAGTTAGCGCCATTTTCTAATAAGCGACGGACCAAATAAGCTAATAATTCTTCATGATGGCCAACCGGTGCGTAGATGCGACATTGAATGTTCTCAAGTGACACAATTTGGTCGTACAAAGAATCTCCCATGCCATGTAAGCATTGAAATTCAAAACCTTCTTTATCATCACCGGCAAGTTCAACAATCGTTGCTGCGGTGTAAGCGTTATGTGTGGCAAACTGTGGGTAAATAGAATCTCTATATTCTAATAATTTATTGGCACAGGCATGGTAAGAAACATCGGTAGAAGACTTACGCGTGAAGACTGGAAAGTGGTTAAGACCCTCTTTTTGAGTGTTCTTTATTTCTGTATCCCAATATGCACCTTTGACTAAGCGCACCATCATTTTTCGGTCAACACGTACGGTTAAGTCTCGTAACCATTCAACAACAAAAATAGCGCGTTTTTGATAGGCCTGTAATGCCATACCAAAACCATCCCAACCGGCTAATTCACTGTCACTAAATACCGCTTCAATAACATCAAGCGATATATCTAAGCGCTCAGACTCTTCTGCATCTACGGTCAAGCCAATGTTATAACTTTTTGCTTGCAGGCAAAGCGCTTTTAGTTTTGGTACAATTTCAGCCATGACACGTGCTTGGTGGCTAAACTCATAACGAGGATGAATAGCCGAAAGTTTTACTGAAATACCTGGTACTCTGCGTGGGTCGTTTTTACCTGTAGCACGAGCCACTTTACCAATAGTTTCTATCGCATCTTGATAAGCTTTAAAATAGCGGTTAGCGTCGTCCATTGTGCGAGCGCCTTCACCTAGCATATCGTAAGAGTAAACATAACCTTGCTGTTCTTTTGTCGCAGCACGCTCAGTGGCTGCTTTGATCGTTTCGCCCATCACAAACTGCTTACCCATAATTTTCATGGCGTAGTTCATTGACTTACGAATAACAGGCTCACCTAAACGGCCAATAACTTTTTTCAATAAACCAAAGCTATCTTTTTTGCGCTTATCAGCATAATTAACCATAGTGCCGGTAATTAACAAGCCCCATGATGAAGCATTTACAAATAGTGAGTCACTGCTACCAAGATGACTGCTCCATTGTCCTTGAGAAATTTTGTCACGAATTAAGGCATCTTGCGTATGCTTATCAGGTACACGTAGTAAGGCTTCAGCCAAACACATTAATACCACACCTTCTTCGCTTGATAGAGAGTATTCCTTTAATAAAGCATCTATTGCGCCAGTACCCGATTGGTCTTGGCGAATTTTTAACACCATTTTACGCGCTCTTTCCCAAGCACGACTTCGAGCACTAACATTCACTTCTGCTAGTGGCAAAATATGATCTACCGCTGTATTTTCATCAATACGATAAAATTCACGAATTTTCTGACGAATTGGGCAATCGGTGATAAATGAATCATTAAAAAGCATAGGTTTTTCCTCAAAATAACTAAGTAGTAGCGTGGTACTAGTTAGCGATAGTTACATTAATTTTAATTGTGCATTCTAATTAAAACTTAACCGTATGTGCTAGTTAAATTTTGTTTTTAAGCCATTTAAAATAGCGCTAAAATACCATCTCACCATAGAATGTATTTGATGTTAATAAATTTAACATCTGTAAAGCTAAGTAAAGTAATCATAACTAGACATAAAAGCCAAAATCAACATCTTATTTGCATAGAAATAAATTTATGGAACCGTCAAAGTATAAGTAGCTAAAGACCAACAAGCGACTTTCTTAAAATTGTTATAGAGCGGTTTTGTGGTTTTTTAGCTGTGAAAATAGAATATTTTAATAAGAGTTGAATATATTTACCCGTAATATGAATATCACCAATAGTGTTATTACCTTGTCGATAACTGTGCAACAACTATAGTGCTGCGTGCACCTGAAGCTTCTTCATTGAGCATGCTTTAGGTAGCAGCTTACGGGTAATGTGATCTTGATAGGTTTTACACTTTGGACAATAGCTAATCTAGATGCTCTATAAAGTGAGTTCTTATCAAAGAAATTAAGCGTTTACTTTTTACGCTTGTATTCTCATTTGAATAAAAAATAATTTATTTGACCGTTATAGTTGAACCTGTAACACGCCAAATGGAGTGTTTTTCAATTAAAATTAACACTCAATAATGAAAAATATTATATCGGCTGATACCAACATGAAAATATTGTAGTGGGCTTTCTGTATCAGGCAGACAATGAAAAGTTAATTTTGATATAAATGAGATTCTTGTTTATTTGAAACTCGTCATAGCAATTTTGGGAGTGTACATATATTAACTTCGCACAATAATTTAAGTTACTGGATTAAGCTTCTAAATGGGGTTGAATAAGGTTTGATGCGTTAAGTTACATGTTATGTTTAAAGCTGACCTTTCAGGGCGACTAGTAGTTATTCAGCGATTTACCGTCTAGTGAAACCAGGGAAGTCCATATTTCCCCTTCTGCGATAGATACAATCATCATGAGGCCAGTTTAAAGTTGTAATAACAAGGTCGCTATTCCTATTTTTGATACTAACTGCAGAAAAACATTACGATCATTAGATAAATGTACTTACTTGCTCCGCTAGATAAGGCAGAATAAACACCTGAGGTGTTTTTAGTTGAGATAAATAGGTATATTGATCATTCGTCATTTATCAGCTGTTAATCATATTTGATGAGCACCGATATCAAAATGAGAGGAAGTGATGGCCGCTTTACTGAATAATCAAACTCAACAAAATTGTTTATTACAATCACACCATAGCTTTGGTCGACTTAAAAGCTCGGTGAATACTTTTATTTCGGATGTTTTTGTTTCTAAAATTCATGCCTTTATTGAATGGAACGATCAACATTGGTTGCTGCGCGATGTTAGTAGTAATGGCACTTGGGTTAATGGCCAAAGATTAGCACATGATCAAGTGGCTCAACTTAATGTTGGTGATGTGATCGCTTTTGCTAGTAAGTCAGGTTATGCCTTTGAAGTGCATGACGTAAATCCTCCTTGCGATTGCCTTATCCCTGTTGAGCATAATAGTGCGGCCATTGAATTAGAATATTTCCATTTATTACCGAGTAAAAAGTCTCACAATCGTGTGCTAAGCTATAACAGCCAAACCTACTCTTGGTGGCAAGAAACCCTTGATGATAACCTTAGTCAGTCCACAAGGGCGGCTGAATTGAATGATCAAGAATGCTTAGATATTGATGGTTTAACATGGCAATTACAAATAAACCGCACAATAGAAGATACCCAACTACTCAGACCCAATGTTACCTCGCTCGATGAATTAACCTTTTTGTTTCAAACCAGTTTAGATGAAGAGAGCACCCATGTTGTTATGCAAAATGGTGAAGAACATATTGATTTATTCACGCGTAGTCACCATTACCTAAGCCTTTGTTTAGCGCGTCAACGTGCTAAAGATATGCAAGCAGGTGTCGACGACAGTGAACAAGGTTGGGTGTATGCTGAATTACTAGCGAAAGATTTAGGCTTTGATGCTAGTCACTTAAATATTCAAATTTACCGTATGCGTAAACAATTTGTCGACGCACTAAATAATTCTTGCGAATCCAGTAACATTATTGAACGCAACGCCGGAAAATTACGCTTGGCAAGTAAGTTCTTTTGTATTACTAAAGGCGATAAAATTGAATGTGATACTCGCCAATTTACGCATCAAGAGTCTAACCAGCACGTTAGCCAATACGTGAACCACTAAAGCCATTTGTCCGTCAAGCCATTCAATTAATATTGTCTGGCGCTTGTTTTGACGTAAATTAAGCGCTACTTGGTTATAGCAATAAATAAAAGCTAAGCTCGATATAGCGGCATTGTCATATGATTATTGCCTTATAATAATAAAACGCAGTCAAGCATGGTATTGATTTGATATGGTCAAAAAGTGAAACAAACCGAACAGGTTAATCAGCTTAATCAAGAGAATGAAACACTTACTATCTCGATTGCGGATACGCAGTGTAGCCAGCAAGTTTTACTTTCTGATGATGAACAAGCGGGACAGGAAAAACAGCTGAAACACAGTAGTATGGCGCACTTTAAAATTATCGATATTTTAGGTAAGGGCGGCATGGGGGCGGTGTATAAAGCTAAAGATCTAGCTTTAGCGCGCTTTGTTGCAATTAAAATGCTGGGTATCAGTGATGCTCAGCAGCCATTAATACTGGCTGAAGCTAAAATTATTTCTCAACTTAATCATCCCAATATCGTGACGGTTTATGATATTGCCCGTGATGGTGACGCTAATTTTATTGTTATGGAGTGGGTTAACGGGCGTCCGTTAGATAGGGTTATTCCTCCACAAGGCTTGGCGTTAAATATTGTTATCGATTATGCCAAGCAAATGGTGGCAGCCCTTGCTTGTGCTCATCAGCAACAGATTATTCATCGTGATATTAAGCCACAAAATATTATGGTCGATGTTAACGACCGCATTAAAATACTTGACTTTGGCATTGCCTCGCTTATCGACCCTGATAAAGCTTTGGCAGGGCAAGAACCTTTAGCAGCGCAAGAGCCGGTAGCTGAAGAAGCAAGGTCGCAAACGTTGCCAACAAGTATTGAAGGTTCGCCACAATATATGGCGCCGGAGCAAATTCAAGGTCAAGCGAGCGATGCACGCTCTGACTTGTTTTCTTTGGGTATTGTTTTGTACGAAATGTTGACTGGCGTTAAACCATTTTTAGGCTTGAATTTACCACAAATTAGGCAAGCTATTACTGATGGCGAATATACCTCTCTAGCCGAGCTTGAAGCGGAACGTAAGGCTGAGCGTGAAACTGAACATAAGGAAAAACTGCCTGCTGAGCTCATTGCCTTGGTTGACAAGCTACTAGCAACAGCGCCATCAGCACGTTATCAAAGCGCAGAGGCCCTGGCACAAGATATTGCTGCTATTGATGAAAAAATTAACCATAAAAAGAATTGGTGGCAGCAACAACACTGGCTAACACAAAGCTTATTAATCATCACAGTAAGCGCGACACTTGCTTGGAGTGTGCGTGGGGTTTTATTTCCACCAAGTACTCAAGAGCTGATTGCTCGACAATTAGTCGAGTCGAAAAAAATAGCTTTTTTACCGTTCGATAATATTAGCGGCGATCCGGTGTTGCAAATATTCAGTGATGGTATCGCTACTATGCTCAGTAGTGATTTAGCAGAAGTGGGTTATCAACAAGGGGACGCAAGTACTTGGGTATTACCCGCCAGTGAAATTAGGCAGCTTGAAGATCCTAGCGTGACCAGTATTTATAACAAATATGGCGTTGATGTGGTTATCACAGGTAGCATTCAGCATATGGGGTCGACCCGTAATATTCATTTAAGCTTGGTCAATGGCGCCGATGGTCGGCAGTTAAAGTCGCTGCAATTAACCATTGATGCCAATCAGTTGTTCGCCGCACAAAGTCAAATTCGCCAGCAAGTGATGGACTTACTCGGCTGGCAAATACCGGCAACGTTAAGCCAACAATTCGCCGCGCAACAACCGGTTTTTGACGGTGCTTATAAATATTACTTGCAAGGACAGGGCTATCTGTATCGCTTTGACCATGGTGATAATATTAATCAAGCCCTGACATCATTTCAGGCGGCTATTGAGCTTGACCCTAAATATGCTGATGCTTATGTTGGCTTGGCAGAAGTACAGCTACGTAATTTTATAGAGTCCAAAGACGTTAGTTGGTTAGTACCCATGCGACGCACAATTGAACAATTGCAGCAGATCAATATTAATCATCCTATGCTGAGCTATTTACAAGGCGAACTTAAACTGAAGCAAGGGGATTATAGTAATGCGGTTAAGTTATTTACTCATAGCCTTGAGTTAAATCCAAATTTTTTAAAGGCATATACCAGCCTTTCATTGTCATTTATTCAATTGGGCGAGTTACTCGAAGCTGAGCGGATATTAATGCAGGCTTATGATTTAATGCCGAATAATATTATGGTGTTGACAGATTTAGGGGCTTATTATTTTGAAAGTGGTGACTATCATAGGGCCATAGAATACTTTGCCTTGCTAGCAAAACAAACGCCTAATAACTATATTTCTTATCTTAATCTTAGCGCTTGTCATTACCTCAATGGCGATATACAAAAAGCAATTTTAGCGGCGCAACAATCCTTGGTGATTCAAAAAAATTCCGATGGCTACGCTAATCTAGGCACTTATTATTTCATCTTAAGCGACTATGAAAAATCTGTGGCGGCTTATGAACAGATGATCGCGTTAAATGATAGTGATTACATCAACTGGGGAAACTTAGCTGACGCTTATCGTTTTGCCAATAATGACAAATATTTTGAAAGTTTTAAACAGGCCATATTACTAGCAGAGCAAGCATTGCGACTCAACCCTTATAACAAAGAGGCGATTTCATCATTAGCCTATTATTATGCGAATTTAGATAATATTGAAAAAACTAATTTTTATGCCAGAAAAATTAGTGACAAAGATCTCGGCGAAGATCAATTTTTTATTGCCGCCGCTTATGCCCGTGTAAATATGGTCGAAGCGGCTTTAGATTACTTAGTTTTGGCGATTAATAATAATTATTCTATTGCTGAAATTACCAACTCTCCTTTGCTTAATAACCTGAAAAGTGAGCTGGCATTTCAACAATTAATTGATAACAACTAAAGCGAGTATATTAACCTCTTTTTATTTTTACTCTAGGATCCCAAGCGATTGAGAACTTGTCACCGTTAAGCTTAAAGTGAATATTAATAATAACCTTGTCCATTTCTACTGCGCCTTCAGTTATTACTGCTTTATAGCTCACCTGCGCTTTACTCTCTGTCGATACTCGATGTAAGTCAAAACGATTTTGTAAAATGCTTTTCCATTTAAATTTCGCTTTGTTGTTATTAGCACCTATTTTCGGTTGTAGTGTACAGATCACAGTATCCCCATCAGTGATTTCAAATGGTGGATCTATTTTATGTTCACCTGCGCTATCGGAAGAATAATAAAAATAATCGATTTCTTGTTCTGCAGTAATATAAGTGATTTTTCGGCCTTTGCCATTAAATTGGTGCGCTAGGGCGCCGTTATTAATATCGTTAGCCAGTTTGCTGAAATCCATATTGACATAAAAGGCGATATTTTCAGGTGCTGTTTCGTTAGCAGTTTGCGCAGTGATCATATTTTTGATCCTTGGTTCATATTAGTTATCGGATTAGTAGCAGATATTAATATTGCATATTTTTTATCAAAAAATGCGAAAGTCAGGCGAGCTATTTTAGGTTATATCTTTGAGGGCATGTTTGTCAGTTTATTAAAAATAAGGCCATTTATACGACTTCCATTAAGCTTTTGCTCTTGTCGTGTGGAGGGAAAGTGTAGCGGGTAAGACGCTCAATTGAGCAATAACGTTCTATTGGGATTGAGGGTACAGGTATTTTAGTTCCGACAGCACTTAAGTACTCACATCCATGTGGGCAACGCTGACATGGCATGTTTTAACCCGCACAAATGGGCAATAATTTAATTGTTATTATTTAGTCAAATTTGAAAAAACTGCTTTGATTTTATCAGCAAGCGTAAAGTGTTGTTTAGGCTGTACCGGTAATTTGTTGTTTCCATTCATCAATACGTGGTCTTGTTCAAATAGTTTTATGGTAATAATCTCGGTAGGTTTTAGCCTTGTTTGCTGGTCAGCTTTAGCCATTACTTGCGTGTGCACTAATTCATGGCTTTTATTATTAATGTCGTTGCCTGTTTCGTGACTACGGATGTCATCATTGTTGATGAAACCGTATGATCTAGCGTCAATTTCTATATCATCGAAGTTAAAATCTATAAATAGTTCATCAGGATTAGATGCGCCAGACTTATAGTATTCACGCATAATTTTCATGTATTCAATGAATGTTTTTGGTACGCTCATTATGCTCTCCAATTTAAAACTTCCTTTTTAAATTATTTATTTTTAATGGTTTATATTGTTTTAGCAGTGATTGTTAGTTGCTCTAAATCCAGTCGCTATTACTTTGCAACGCGCTTAGTTAGCGCGGGCAGCTGACGATATAAATGATTAGATGTTGGTTAATAATTGAGTCATTCGTTATCTGTTTTAAGCGCTACCGGTATCGTAGCTAATAGGGGAGGTGGATAACCATTACACGACATTACACGGCTCATGAAATAAAATATTCTTGCCTGCTATGTGGCTTAAAAAATAACAATGATTAAATTGAAAAAAGCATATTTAAGATTTTTAAGCGTGTTGGCTTTACATTGTTAGGGTCTTTGCAAGGTATGCTTGGTGGTAAAATATCAAGTGTGTTACAATTATTGATACTCTTTCTTACTGTTCTCACTGTTGCTTTAGTTTGCTTGCTAATATTATTTATTGTTTAACATAAATAATATTAGCAAGCTAAATACAACGTCACTGTATATATCATGAAAAATAATCAAACAATGCTGACATTATTACGTAATGTAAATATTTACGCACCTGCGCGCCTCGGCATTAAAGATGTGTTGATTGCCGGTAATAAAATTGCCGCTATCTATGAGCCTGGAAAAGGGCAAATCGATATTCCTAAGCAGTGGCACGTTAAGGTCATTAATTTTGATGGTGCGACCTTAACGCCAGGTTTTATTGATAGCCATGCCCATATTACCGGTGGCGGTGGCGAAGCAGGTTTTGCAACGCAAGTACCGCCTGTTGGCCTCACTGAATTTACCCATGCGGGTGTGACTACCGTGGTGGGCCTACTTGGCACTGATGATACCACCCGTAGTACTGAAAATTTATTAAGTCGAGTTTATGGCCTGCGTGAAGAAGGCTTGTCTGCTTACTGTTGGACCGGAGGATATCATTATCCTTTAACCACTATTACGGGCAGCGCTAAGTCAGATATCGTTTTTCTTGAGCCCGTGATCGGTATTGGTGAGTTTGCGATTAGTGATCACCGCTCTAGTCAACCCACATTTGAAGAAGTGATCCGCCTTGCCAGTGAAACCCATGTGGCGGGTTTGATCACAGGTAAAGCCGGCGTTATTCATTTTCATTTGGGTGATGGCGAAAAACGTTTGGCCTTAATTGAACAAGCGATTAGAGACACTGAGTTGCCAGCGCGGGTATTTAATCCCACCCATGTTAATCGTAACAAAGCTTTGTTTGAAGATAGTTGTAAATTACTTACTCAAGGGTGTCATATTGATCTGACGGCATTTCCGGCCGGCACAGCTCAACCCGGCTGGGAAGCTTGTGACGCCATTGAAATGGCGGTTGAAAGACAACTGCCCTTAGCACAAATAACCCTTAGCTCGGATGGCGGGGGTTGCTTGCCTTGTTTTGACCCACAAGGTGAATTACTGCATATGGATTTTGGTCGAGCGAGTACGCTAGGAGAAACTTTGGTGGAAACATTACATAAAGGTTTAGCACTTGAAACCGTACTCCCGATGTTAACGAGCAATGTCGCTAATATTTTACGCTTTAAAAGCAAAGGGCAAATTGCCGTTGGTTTTGATGCTGATTTATTGGTGATGAATGAAAAATATGTAATTACTGATGTGATGGCGCAAGGTGTATGGCACAAGCAAAACAATCAGACAATTATTAAAGGTACATTTGAATAGAGGTAGATATGTGTCCAGCTAAAACAACTGATGGTCAAAAACGGGGATTTGTAATTCCAATCGGGGGGGCAGAAGAACGTGTAAAGGATCCAATAATTTTACAACGTTTTGTTGAGCTGTGTGGTGGCGAAAATGCGTATATCGTTATTATTCCAACCGCTTCACAACTTGATGATACAGGATCTAATTACGAAGAGGTTTTTCATGAATTAGGCGTGCAAAAAGCCATTTCTTTGCCGATTAATGATCGTGAACAAGCGAATAGCGATGAATACCTCGCTGAATTGGACAATGCCACCGGTATCTTTATTACCGGCGGTAATCAATTACGTTTGTCTACTATTCTAGGCGGTACGCCGGTAGCGCAAAGTATTCGTAAACGTAATGCTGAGGGCGTTCACATTGCAGGTACATCTGCGGGTGCAGCCATTATGCCAGAGCACATGATTGCTGGCGGGCGCACGGGTGCTTTACCTAATGAAGAAGGGGTGACTTTTGCACCGGGCATGGGCTTAATTAATAAAGTGATTATTGACCAGCACTTTAGCCAAAGAAATCGCTTGGGACGTTTGTTATCAGCTATTTCATATAACCCTTTTGCTTCAGGCCTGGGTATTTGTGAAAATACTGCCGCCTTTATTGACTCCTCTGGGCTTTTAGAGGTAGTAGGTCATGGCAGCATCACGGTAGTTGACCCGTCAGACGTGTCGCACAGCTCAATGGCAGAGGCTAATAGAGGCGAAGCTATTACCTTAATCGGTCTTAAGTTGCATGTGCTGGGTCCAGGTGCGACTTACTGCATCAACGAAAGAATAGCGACACCCGCAAGTTAAGCTAAATTTTTAAAAAGCTCACCTCATTTCAGGTGAGTTTTTTGTTTTATTACAATGACCTAAATCCTTCCTTGATATCCCCACTCCCCGCTGAATAATATTTTTAGCAAGTAGTATGCTCACTATTCAAAGCGTGTTATCTTTTCTATATCGCGTCTAGCGTAGGCAGATATAAATAATAAAAAATGCTCTGAGAGTAATAAAAGGAAATCACGATGAAAATGCTATCTTCCAACGTTTATGTTGGCCCTAATGTTTATGCTCATTTTCCAGTGATTCGCCACATAGTGGATATAGGGATTTTGGAACAATATCCATCAGTTAAGCTAGGCCATGAATTTATCGATGGCTTAATCACTAACTTGCCCAGTTTAGATCAACACGGTTGCTCCTATGGTGAACCCGGCGGATTTCTTAGACGTTTAAAAGAAGATGAAGGTACTTGGATTGCTCATATTTGGGAGCATGTTACGCTCGAACTGCAATGTATAGCAGGTACTGAGGTAACCTTTGGTAAAACTCGAAGTACAGGTAAAACTGGCGAATACAATATGGTTTTCCAGTATAAGCAACGAAATGTAGGCCTTGAAGCAGCTTTGTTAGCTCGAAAATTATTAATTTCATTAATGCCCGAAAACATTAAAGCCGAATTGAAAACCCCGATTGAAGACGATTTTGATTTTCAGCAAGAAATGGCTGATTTTATTCGCTTTGCACAACGCAAAGAATTTGGTCCTAGTACGCAATCACTGGTTGATGCCGCAGAAAAACGTAATATTCCTTGGTTAAGATTAAACGAATATAGTTTGGTGCAATTTGGTCATGGTAAATATCAACAGCGTATTCAAGCGACTATTACTAGTGAAACTAGGCACATTGCAGTTGAAATTTCTTGTGATAAAGAAGACACACATAATTTATTAAACGATCTTGGCTTACCTGTTCCTCAACAGCGTATGGCGTATTCAGATACCCAAGCGGTAAGAATGGCAAAAAATATTGGCTATCCGGTGGTACTAAAACCGTTAAATGCTAATCATGGCCGTGGCGTATCTATTGATTTAACGACTGAAGAACAAGTGATCACCGCTTTTGCCTTTGCTCGTGAACATGGTACCAGCCGAGCGGTTTTAGTTGAGTCGTTTTTAACCGGTTTAGATCACCGTATGTTGGTGGTTAATGGTGAATTAGTCGCGGTGGCCAAACGTGTACCCGGTCATGTCATGGGTGATGGCGTTAATAGTATTAGCCAATTAGTGGATATTATTAATGAAGACCCACGTCGAGGTGTTGGCCATGAAAAAGTATTAACGCAATTAGAGATAGATACTCAAGCCATACGTTTACTCGGTGAGGCGGGCTTTACTGAGCAAACCGTACTCCCCCAAGGTGAAATATTTTACCTACGTTCAACCGCAAATTTATCTACCGGTGGAACGGCAATTGATATGACAGATGTGGTACATCCTGACAATAAAACCATGGCTGAACGTGCGGTACAAGCGGTTGGTTTAGATGTGGGTGGTGTTGATTTTTTAACCGCAGATATCACTCAATCTTATAAAGATATTGGTGGCGGTATTGTCGAAATTAATGCCGCACCTGGTTTTAGAATGCACGTAGCGCCCAGTGAAGGTAAGCCTAGAGATGTTGCGGGCAAAGTCATTGATATGTTGTTTCCGCCAGCACTACCTACACGTATTCCTATTGCCGGTATTACGGGCACCAACGGCAAAACCACCACTTCTAGAATGCTCTCGCATATATTAAAAAGTGCTGGGCATGTTGTTGGCATGACGTCTACCGATGGGGTTTATGTTGATGGCCAATTATCGGTTAAAGGTGATATGACAGGTCCGGTCTCATCGCAAATTGTTTTACGTGATCCCTCGGTTGATATTGCGGTATTAGAAACAGCGCGAGGCGGTATTGCTCGCTCAGGTTTGGGTTACTTAGAATGTGACGTCGCTGCTTGTCTAAATGTGCAAGCCGATCATTTAGGGCTAAGAGGCATAGATACGCTTGAGCAACTAGCTGAAATTAAACGTATTGTGGTTGAAGTTGCTACCGACAGTGTGGTACTCAATGCGGATGATCCGCTGTGTTTAAAAATGGCTGATCATACCAAAGCTAAAAATTTATGCTATGTCACCATGAATACGGGCCATAGTTTAGTTCGCGAGCATATCCGTGCTGGCGGTCGAGCCGTAGTATTAGAGAAAGGTATTAACGGTGACATGATCACCATTTTTGATAATGGTACTCATATCCCGCTGCTGTGGACGCATTTAATTCCAGCCACCTTAGAAGGTAAAGCACTGCACAACGTACAAAATGCTATGTTTGCTGCTGCCCTAGCTTATTGTTTAGACAAACCATTAGAGGCCATTCAACAAGGCTTAAGAACCTTCACAACAACCTTTTATCAAGCCCCGGGTCGAATGAACGTGTTTGATGAGCACAATTTTAGAGTGATACTTGATTATGCTCACAATGCTGATGGTGTGCGTTGTATGAGCGAGTTGGCGAGCAAATTAGAAGTTAAGGGTAAGCGTATTACTGTCTTGGCAGGACCCGGTGATCGTCGTGATGAAGATATCGTGAATATTGCTAAAGCGGCGGCTGGACATTTTGATCTTTATATTTGTAAAGCTGATGATAATCGCCGTGGTCGTGGTGAAGATGAAGTGCCTCAACTTTTAGCCGCCACATTAAAAGCTCAAGGTATTGATGAAGCTAAAATTTATTGTATTCCAGATGAAGTAGAAGCGATAAACAAAGGCCTAGAACTTGCCAGTAATGATGACTTATTAATGGTTTTTGGTGATGCGATAACACGCTGTTGGAAACAAATTATTCATTTCAATGGCGTTAATAAACCTGAGCATGAAACAGAGCAAACGCCACGTCAAACCGTGGTGTCTATGTTAGAAACTAGCGAGCCTGATACTTTTGTCTTGGAAACCGGCATGAGAATTGTTTCTGATGAACGCGGTGTGCGTGTGGTCTCTGAACACGATGAAGAAAGTGATTAAGCTTGCTAAGAAAAACCAACATCAAAAAGCGTAGTAATATATGAATATAAAAAATATAACACTGAGCTTAGATGATAATCGTCGGCTGACAGGTAAAAATTTATTATCTGATCAGCCAGGCGCGATCATTGATGCTTTTGTCTCGGGTATTGATAAGCTTGTTGTGGTTAATGTTTGGTCTATTTACGTTAACCGGCTACTGAAGGCGGTTAATTGGTCAAATGAAAAACTATACTCGCGTATCTTCGAAGATGGCATCACGATTGCCATCAGTGCTCCCATCGATGCGCTTTATGCTGCCTGTGACTTAAATGAAATAGCCTGGCAGTTGACCTGTGAAGAGTTAACCCATACTGAAAATGTAGAGCCAATGAGTGCCGCCATCGTGCGTTTAAAAGCCGCGATAGCAGAAGAAGTTAATCCAAAACTGCTAGCATTAATTAAACAATCACAAGCTAAAGGTATTGTTTATTTGGTTGATGATGATGAATTTTCATTGGGTTATGGCACCACAGCGCAATGTTGGCCGATATCGGCACTGCCTGAACTAGCCAGCATAAATTGGTCACAATACCACTCGATACCGCTCGCCTATGTAACTGGCACCAATGGTAAATCGACTAGTGTGCGCATTATGTCGCAAATTATTGAGCAAGCGGGAAAATGTTGTGGTGTTACCTCAACAGACTTTATTCGGGTCGGTGATAATATTATTGATCATGGTGATTATTCAGGTCCGGGCGGGGCAAGAATGTTATTGCGCCACCCTAATACCGAAACCGCTATTTTAGAGGTAGCGCGTGGCGGTATTTTACGTCGGGGTTTACCCATAGATAAGGTTGATGCCGCCTTAATCACCAATATTGCCGAAGATCATTTAGGGCAATATGGCATTAATACCGTGGCCGCACTTGCCCAAGCTAAAGCTGTGGTTGCCAAAGGCTTACAGCATAACGGCGAAAGTAAAGGCATCTTAGTACTGAATGCCGATGACGAGTATTTAGTGGCGTTAGCGCCTGAATTGTTGGTGAATAAGTGTTGGTTTTCTTTAGATGAAAACAACACAACACTGCAACAACATAAACAAAAAGGTGGCGCGGTTTGTTTTGTTAAAGGCCAGCAATTGGTTTATGCAGACGCTAATGAAGAAACAAGCATTATCGGTGTTAACGATATTCCTATGACGCTAAATGGCGCGGCGCTACACAATATTCAAAATGCGCTGGGCGCGATTGGCTTAGCTAAGAGCTTAGATATTGACAATAAAGCGATTAAAAACGCTTTGTCGAAATTTGCTAGCAACAGTGAAGACAATCCCGGTAGAGGCAATCAGTTTAACGTTAATAACGCGCAAGTGATCATGGACTTTGCCCACAATGTTCATAGTATGCAGGCCATGGCAGTCACTACGGCGAATATCAAAGCTCAGCGTAAATTTTTAATGCTGAGTCATGCTGGTGACAGAACTGACAGTGAAATCATCAACATGACGAAAACCGCATTAAAAATGCAGCCTGACTTTATTATTGCTGTTGAGGTAGAGCCGTATTTGCGCGGCAGGGCGTTAGGAGAAGTACCGCAGTTAATTATTGATACCGCGTTGGCTCATGGTGTAAAACAGCATAATATTTTTACTTTTAAGAGTCCCTTTGCTGGGGCGAAATATATTATAGAGCAGCTGCAAGCCGATGATTTAGCCTTACTCATGGTGTTATCTGAGCGAGAAGAGATCACTAAACTGTTACTTGATAAATCTTAAATAATTGAGCTTTGGATTGCCGTTGTCTAGATAACTGCGATCCTGACTTATGTGTTATCTCAGCCATTTTATTTCAGTAACTTTATTTTCAGTAGTGTTAGCAAGCGCTTGACTGTCCAGTAAGTCGTTAAGCGCTTTTACTCGCAACTTTGATCTCAACAAATAAGCCATAATAAAGCTATGGCTATCTATTTGTGTTTATTAAGCTCAACCGTTTAACAACTTTGTCTGTGCTCGATATGATAGGGGATTAAAACAGAATCTGTAGCTCGCTTAATGAAAAGCTCAGCGGCTTTGCTACCTTTTTCTTCACTGTTTTGGTGTACAGTGGTTAACGGTGGATTCGACCGGTTTGTTTCGTCAATACCATCAAAACCCACCACGCTGATATCCTCTGGTATTTTAAGGCCCATGGCATTAATTTCTTTTAACGCCGCTAAAGCGATTAAGTCACTCATACAAAGCAGAACATTGGGTCGAGGAATAGAGGTTAGCGCTTCTCTAACGGCTATTAAGGCGACGTCATGACTGCTTTTTGGAATATTCCATATCCTGTCATCTCTTAACTTAACACCGAGTTCATTAATCGCCTTTTTGTAACCATTTAAACGACGATGAGCAATTGAAGGCAGAAGATCAAAGTCAGGTAATTCGTACACTCGACAGGTTAAGTTTGAATCGAGTAATCTTAAGCCAAGAATCGCGATATTATCATCGGCTGACTTTATCGCGAGTTTTGCTATTTCATATGCCGCTTGTTCATTATCAACGCCTACCGAGGCATTACGATCAATATCAAAATCTGCGGTAACCACTTTTTTAGTGGTGGCTCTTAACTGCTCAACCAACTTAGCGTTGCGCGGGATGCCATAACAAATAAAGCCATCAACAAAGTCAGCCACCTCATTAATGTTGTCAGAAGCCCCAGAGAACAATAATAAATTAACCTGATTTTTTTCTAATACGGATGAAACACCCTTGACGAAATTGCTGGCGACGGGATCAGAAATCATATACTCGACACTATCGGGTAATACCAAAGCGACAATATTAGAGTGACCTTTTCTTAACGATTGCGCCGCTTTATTAGGCCCTGAATAACCCAACTTTTTACATGATGCAAGGATGTCATCTCTGCGCTTTTTAGACAGTTGATCTGGACGGCTAAAAGCATTAGAGACAGTGGCATTTGACACACCAAGTTCTTTGGCAATGCTTTTTAGTGTCCATATTTTTTTCTCTGTCATGTTGACCTTATTTTATTATTGTGCATAAAGATCGCGCAGATCTATTCAGTTTGTTGTCATTATTGTTGACATAGTATACTGTTATTTATCAATATATAATTTAATTTTATTCGCTATTTTATTCGCTATTTTCAAGCCTAATTCAAAAGGCTTTCTAAGAGAATAAAACGTTTTTCACCCTTGTCATTAAGCTCAATAGACGCTTTTCTGGCGGTTAAGTCGACTAATAAAGTGGCTTGGCTCTTAGCATGAGTCCAAGTCATTGCTAACCTAGAGTGCTGACCTTCAATAGTAAAGTCACCATTAAAAGCTTCAGTGTTATTACGTAATTTTATCAATTCAATGATAGCTTGAGTGATAGGTTTTTCGAGTGATTTTTCAATGTCTTCATGATTAAGATAAGGACGATTTATATCTCTGCCGACATTGGTGGTAGATAACAAGGTCATATCATTTTTTTCAGCGAATAAACCGGCATAATAAACTTGCGGCGTGCCCGGTGCGAAAAACTGTATGGCTCTGGCTAATAAATAATCATAATCATTGGCTGCTAACGCATCGTAGTAAGTACAATTAACCTGATATAAATCAACATTACTTGCCGCTGCACCTGTTGCTTTTTGGCTTTCGCCTGCGCTATTAAGATGAATTTTTTTAACTAAGTTATTTATTTCAGCGTTATCAAGCAGTCCTTTTTTGCCGTTCATCGGACCCACATCAATAATGCCAATACCGTCGTGGGTGTCTAAAACCGTGATGCAATTTCTAGGCGAAATGTTCAGCCACTTAATTAATGCGCTAAAGTCTTGGCTAAAAATACTGTGTAAAATTAACGGCGGCAAGGCAAAATCGTAAACTTGATCAACACGTTTAGCTATTTCAATTTGGGTTTGATAATAAGAATGAATTTCTACTAAGGTATCAATACCTTGTGCGTTAGCTTTCTGGGTTAGCTGATCAATAAACTCAAAGGTTTCTTCAAGCATAAAGCAACTGGTACCGGCCTTTTTAATCGCATAACCCGCGGCATCAAGGCGAATAATATTAATATTATTTTCAGCAAAGGTTTTTAGAATCCGCGTTAAATAGGCTTGTCCAACGTCTGAAGTGACATCGATATCAATTTGGCTATCGGTAAACGTGGTCCAAAAATCAGCGGATTGATTATTGGGTAATAAATAATTGGTAAAACTGCTACCGGGTCTAGGACGATATATTTTCGCTTGCTGTTCTTCATTTAAGCCGGCGGGGAAAACTTTATCTTTCGTTAAGAAAAGCGGCCAAAACGGTGAATCACTGCCTTTATCTAGTACATCTAAAAATTCTTTAGATTGAGCAGACATATGGTTTACGATAAGATCTGCCATTAATTCATGGCTTTCCCCTAATGTTTTCACATTTTTCCAATCGCCAAGTCGGCTATCAACTTCAGTATGGTCAATAGGGTCAAAACCCGCATCACTGCCATCTATGGGATAATAAAAGGGTAATAAATGCACACCTGAAAATAAACCTGACAACTGATTATGCAGAATATTATCGAGTGCTTGGACACCCGAACCGGTTAGCCTATCAACATAGGTTATTAGCTGAACATTATTTTTCATAAATTTACCATTAAAGTACAAGTTGAATCTTAATCGATTAAGGTATATGTTTATATACAACACAGTTTTAATCAAGAATAATTTTGCTTTTTCTTTAAAATATTAAGTATCAGCAGATGTTTTAAGGTTGAATAGTCAATAAATCACTTTAGTTATTAAGCAACTAAAGCCAATATATATAAATATAATAAGAGGGTAAAATAATGAATCCAACGAGTAACTCAGCAGTAGATAAATCTTCAATCGAGGACGCATCGATAACCCGTATTAAGCTTTTAACCTATATGATGTTTTTTGTTTTTGCGATGACCTCAGATGCCGTTGGTGTCATCATTCCTCAGTTAATTGAAACCTATAATTTAAACTTAACACAAGCGAGTGCATTCCATTATGTTCCCATGATTTTTATCGCATTGAGTGGTTTGTTTTTGGGTTATCTTGCTGATAAATGGGGCAGAAAGTTAACGATTGTTATCGGTTTGATGATTTTTTCTGTCGCCTGCTTTATGTTTTCTGTTGGTGAATCATTTTACTACTTCTTATTTTTGTTAGCGCTAATTGGTATTGCTATTGGTTTGTTTAAAACGGGCGCATTGGCACTAATTGGCGACATATCTTCGTCAGGTAAAGAGCATACGGCGACAATGAATAAAGTGGAAGGCTTTTTTGGCATAGGCGCTATTGTAGGCCCTGCGATTGTCAGCTACTTATTAATTTCGGGTGTTTCTTGGAAATATTTATACATAGCTGCAGGAGTTATTTGTATTTTGCTGTGTTTGGTGGCAATGAAAACAAAATACCCAGTGACCAAACAACATGCGGCAGAAAAAATTAATTTAAAAAGCTCGTTTAAATTAATGAAAGACCCTTATGCCTTGGGGTTTTCATTAGCCATTGCGCTTTATGTCGCTACTGAAGTGGCTATATACGTTTGGATGCCAACACTGCTTGCTGACTACACCGGCTCTCTTGTTTGGTTAGCGACTTATGCCTTAACTATTTTCTTTGTCTTACGGGCAAGTGGTCGATTTTTAGGGGTTTGGATGCTTAAGCACTTTAGCTGGCAAAAAGTGATGTTTTGGTTTTCATTAGCGGTATTTCTTTGCTATTTAGGTACCGCTTTAATGGGGGTTGACGTCGCCGTTGTATTATTACCCTTGTCTGGTTTATTTATGTCAGTGATTTACCCAACCTTAAACTCTAAAGGTATCAGTTGCTTTAAAAGGTCAAAGCATGGTGCAGTTGCGGGGGTGATCTTATTCTTCACGGCGGTATCAGCGGCTATATCGCCTTTACTTATGGGGATTGTGAGTGATCTGTTTGGCCATGTTTCTTATGGATTTTATTTGGCAACATGCTTCGCCGGCTTACTGTTTGTCGCGGCAATCTACAATCTAAAAGTGGATCCTACTCAACATATACAAAATTAATTAATTATATTTATCATGTAATTAATTGAATAAAACCTATTGTACAAAAAAAAGACTTGCTAATATTTATATTTTTAACAATAATCAACTTAATCGATTAAGTTTATTGTTTTAATAGTAAACAACTTCGATTAACTATAAAAATATTAATACAATAAATTAACAGAACACGGGGTGAGACAATGAAAAAAGCTATTCATAAGAAATTTATCGTAAGCGCATTAGCTATGGCTATATGCTCTAGCTTAAGCGCAGCAGAAACAAACGTGACAGAAGAAGTAAAACACAAAGGTATTGATTTTGAGCGAATCGTCGTTACTGGCTCTGTTGGTAAAGGCACAACGGTTATGGAATCAAGTGTCTCGGTAAGTAGCATCTCTGCAGATCAAATTGAAATAGCGTCACCACGAAGTAGTGCTGAAGCATTCAGAAACATCCCAGGTGTTCGTGCCGAAGCATCAGGCGGTGACGGTAACGCTAACCTTGCAGTACGTGGTCTTCCTGTAGCAGCGGGTGGTGCTAAATTCATGCAAATTCAAGAAGACGGTTTACCCATTCTACAATTTGGTGATATCGCTTTTGGTAACACAGATATTTTCTTACGTATAGACTCTACAATGGCATCTATTGATGCTATTCGTGGTGGCTCTGCATCAACATTGGCTACAAATGCTCCTGGCGGCATCATTAATATCGTTAGTAAAACGGGTGAAGCTGAAGGTGGTAGCGTAGCGACAACATTCGGTTTAGATCACGACTCTACTCGTACAGATTTTCAATTTGGCGGCGAGATTAACGACTCAACCTATTTCCATCTTGGTGGCTTCTACCGTCAAGGTGAAGGCGTACGTGATACTGGTTATACGGGTAACAAAGGTGGTCAAATTAAAGCGAACATCACTAAAGAATTTAGCGATGGTTACGTTAGACTTTATTTTAAACACCTAGATGATACCACTACAGCATATTTACCTATGCCTGTTCACGCTGACGGTTCTTCAGTTGAAGGTTTTGACGCCTCTACTGGCACTCCTCATACTCCATATCACACCTCTATGATCACAACGGATGGTGCTGGTAATGGCCGTCTTGCTGACATGCGTAATGGCATGAGCCCTAAAGTGGATTCTTTTGGTTTTGAAGCCGCATTTGATTTAGGCAATGACTGGTCTGTTGAAAACAGAATGAGAATTTCTCGCACTAAAGGTAGCTTTACTGGCCCATTCCCTGAAAGTATTCAAGGAAGCCAAGGCTTAGCTGACAGTATAGCGGGTGCTGGTGCAACATTAACTTACGCAAATGGTCCACAAGCAGGTAATGCTTATACGGCTGATAACCTCATGCGTATTCACTCGTTTGATGTTGAAATGACCAATCTTGATTTTATGGTTAACGATTTCAAATTAACAAAAACGATTAACGACTCTACCTTTACTGTTGGTTTATATAACTCGTCTCAAACTATTCAACAATCATGGTTATGGAACTCTTACTTATATGAAGTAAAAGGCCAAGATGCTGCACTTGTTGATGTAACTGCCGCTGACGGTACAGAATTTTCTCAAAATGGTGTAATTGCTTATGGTGTACCTGCATGGGGCAACTGCTGTACACGTAATTACGATTTACAATATGAAGTTACAGCGCCTTATGCTGCGTTTAGCACAAGCTTTGATAACATAAACATTGACGGTAGTGTTCGTTTTGATAGTGGTTCTGCAACAGGTTCTTTCTCAGGTGCAGCTCAATCTGCAGTTGACATGAACGGTGACGGTACTATACATCAAATCGAAACCAGCGTTTCAAATGTTGATAACGCTTCAGCTAACAACGTAAATTATGATTGGAACTACGTGTCTTATTCACTAGGTGGTAACATCAAAATCAATGATGATTTAGCCGCATTTGCTCGTATCAGTAGAGGCGCTACAGCTAATGCTGACCGCTTAGCTTTTGGTAAAATAGATGCTGCTGGTGTTGCCAAAGATGAAGACATCTTTGATGAAGTTGATCAGTTAGAACTGGGTGTTAAATTCCGTCAAGATGAAATATCTGTCTTTGCAACGGCTTTCTTTGCACAAACTCAAGAGCAAAACTTTGAAGCCACTAGCCAACAATTTTTTGACCGTGAATATGAGTCAAAAGGTATTGAAATAGAATCTACATACTACATTGGTGATTTTGATCTACGTGCTAACTTAACGTGGACTGATTCTGAAATAACTAAAGATGTCATTAATCCAGCTGTAGTTGGCAACACACCAAGAAGACAAGCCGATGTTGTTTACTCAATAACAGGTCGTTACAACTTTAACCAAGGTTCTGCGGGTATTAACTTAATTGGTACTACTGATTCATTTGCTCAAGATAACTTTGACCAAAACGACCCTAACGCACTTATATTAGACGGTTATGTTCAAACTAACGCCTTTGCTCAATACAACCTTTCAGATTCATTAAGTGTTTCTTTAAACATTAATAACTTATTTGAAACTGTGGGTATTACTGAAGCAGAAGATGCAACAGCGGCAACGGCTAAAACTATTATACGAGCAAGATCTATTCAAGGTCGTTCAGCGACTCTGACGCTTAAATACGATTTTTAATCTATAACTTTTTAAACTAATAGTACAAATAATAACAAGCCCATTTTATATGGGCTTTTTTATTCAAAGGTGATTTTATGCTTTCTTTACTCAGTTATGGCGAAGTTTTGGTTGATTTTTTACCAAGCTCAGCTCATAACCCAAGTTACACTCCGTTAGCGGGCGGAGCTCCTGCAAATGTCGCTGTCGCCTATGCTAAATTAGGCGGTAATAGTTATTTTGCTGGCGGTATCAGTAGCGATGATTTTGGCACTATGTTAATGCAGCAATTACAAGATCAAGGGGTGGATACAAGCTACGTAAATACCGTAGAAAATGCCAATACAGCCATAGTGTTGGTGACCTTAGATGCGAGTGGCGAACGTGCTTTTAATTTCTATCGTAACGATACGGCAGATATGTATTATGACAAGAGCCAGGTTGATAAAATAAACTGGCAAGATATTGCTGTTTTTCATTATTGCTCAAATACCCTCACCAATGAAAAAAACCATGATAATACGCTTTATGCCTTAAAGCGCGCTAAGTCCAATAAGGTATTAATTAGCTTTGATGTTAATTTACGTCAGCAACTTTGGGCTGATTTAAGTTTATTACCTGCTCGGGTAGAAGCCTGTCTCAATGAAAGTGACATTGTAAAATTAAGTAAAGATGAAGCCAGCTATTTAGCCGCCATTAAAAATGTTGACCTACCAGGCTATGTTAGCTATCTATTAACGCTAGGCGTTAAGCTGATCGTTATTACTGATGGCCCTAACGAGGTGCAAGTAACTTGTGCTAGCTACTCACTGATGATTGCTGTGCCTAAAATAACCGCGCTAGATACCACGGCTGCCGGTGACAGTTTTATTGCCAGCTTCTTATTTGCTCTTTCTCAAGATGCCGATATTAATCAAGCATGTTTATTTAATTTATTAGAAAACCAAACGCTTGTGTCATTAGCGGTATTATTCGCCAGTAAATGTGGCGCCTTAACTTGCCAAAAAATGGGCGCATTTGCTGCCTTGCCGTCAATTAAAGCGCTAGCGCTTTAATTGTTTTTTTATCAAATGTCCGAGAATAAATATGGAATCTAGAACTTCCCTTGCCAGTTGGAAAAAGCTAACGCTTCATGCACAACAAATGAAAAAGTCTCATATGAACGACTTTTTCAATGAAGACAAACAACGATTTGATAAATTTTCTCTGTTATTACCTTCTATGCTATTAGATTATTCTAAAAATTTGATCACAGAAGAAACTCGCTCACTGTTAATTTCACTCGCAAAAGCATGCGATGTAGAGGCTTGGCGAGACAAAATGTTCAAAGGCGAGCGTATTAATGGCACAGAAGATAGAGCTGTTTTGCATACCGCCTTGCGTGATCAGCAACAAACGCCCATATTTCTTGATGGCGAAAACATCAATGCATGCGTTGCAAAATCGTTAGATAAAATGCAAGCCTTTACCGAACAAGTGCGTCAAGGAAGATGGAAAGGCTATTCTGGCAAGCGCATTACTGACGTGGTTAATATTGGTGTGGGTGGCTCTAACTTAGGCCCTCAAACGGTTACTGAGGCATTAAAAAAATATAGTGATGACAGTATCAATGTTCACTATGTCTCTAACGTAGATGGCACCCAAATTGCCGATGTATTGAAGCCATTAAATCCAGAGAAAGTCCTGTTTATTGTTTCTAGCAAAACCTTTACCACCACAGAAACCATGATCAATGCTAAAACGGCGCTGAATTGGTTAACCTCTGCTTCATTTGATAAAAGTGCTGTTGCTCAGCATTTTGTCGCTGTGACCACCAATAAAGAAAATGCGATGAAATTTGGTGTTGAAGCCGATAATATATTCGAGATGTGGGATTGGGTTGGCGGTCGATTTTCATTATGGTCAGCCATAGGCTTGCCAATAGCCTTAGACTTAGGTTTCGATAAGTTTATTGAATTATTAGCAGGTGCTCACGAAATGGATCAGCACTTTTGTCAGACTGAACTTGAGCATAACGCGCCAGTGATTTTAGCCTTACTCAGTGTCTGGAATTGTACTTTTCTCGGTTCACAATCACAGGCTATTTTACCTTATGATCAATCCTTACATATGTTATCTGCGTATTTGCAACAAGCAGAAATGGAAAGTAACGGAAAATCAGTTAACTGGCATGGCGAAACCATTAGCTATTCAACTGTGCCGTCAATTTGGGGCGAATTAGGCATTAATGGCCAACATGCTTTTTATCAATATTTGCATCAAAGCAATAATGTCGTGCCGGCTGATTTTATTGGTTCAATTGAAAGTAATACCCCTATTGAGGGACATCATGAAACACTGATGGCGAACTTTTTTGCTCAAACTCAAGCATTAATGCAAGGAGTAGATGAACAACAAGTTAGAGATGACTTAAAAGCCAAAGGCAGGACAGATGAGTATATTAATAAAGTTGCGCCACATAAGGTACATAAAGGAAATCGCCCCTCTAACACTATATTAATGAACCGTATTTCACCCCGTTCGTTAGGCAGCTTAATTGCACTTTATGAACATAAAATATTTGTCCAAGGGATTCTCTTACAAATATGTTCGTTTGATCAGTGGGGAGTCGAATTAGGCAAAGGTTTAGCTAATAAAATTGAACATGATCTACACAGTGACAAAAACAATCCCGATCACGACAGCTCTACTTGGAATCTGATCAAACATTATCATAAGGTAAAATCAGCCACCGCTGAAAAACCTAATAAGTCATAAAGCGGTATCTTGAAGTCGGGTGGATACAGTTAACAACAGCAATACAGGCTTAATAACAATGCGGTTGTAGAAGGCTTGAGTTGGCTTTTGAACCGCTTGTTTGATAGTTAACTTACCGCCATTGCAGCGCTTAATTCAATGGCGGTAAGTTAAAGCCGGCGATAACTGAATTATTTTGATCTAAGTGCGAGCTTTAGGCGTATAATTTTTTTTAATTAATTGAATTATATCCATGAAACGTACTTTATACTGGCTGAATAAAGATCTTCGTATCAATGACAACGCCGCGCTTAATTTAGCCAGTAAAAGTGAGCATCTGCTTTGTGTATATATTGTTGATAAACAGTGTTTTGAAGCAAATAATTTTCAGTCAAAACCGTTAGGTGATATCAGGTGGCAATTTTTACAAGGCTGTTTAGATGATTTTAATGAGAGCTTATCAAAGCTTGGTCAAGAGCTGTATATTGTTTATGGCGATACCTTATCGACCTTAACTCGGCTCTGTGAAAACTATCAAATTACCGATGTAATCACCACAAAATTCCCCGGCACTTATGAAAATAGGCTTATTACTCAGCTTAATGAGCGCCTGCCTGAGCTGAACATTAACCAGGTAGACCAATTTACATTATTTACTAAAAACGCTTTGCCTTTTGAGCTAGAGCAATTACCGGTGAGTTATTCTAAATTTCGCAAAAAAATGGCTGAAGTCAGCATTTCCAAGCCAGTGCCAAGCGTGCAATCTCTGCCTAGTATGTTTGACACCTTACCGGCGCCAACTCGCTTTAAGCCTGAATGGCTTCCTAGTGTCAGTGCTGTAAAGGCCAAGCAGGGCTTTGAGTTTGAAGGGGGTGAACAACAGGGCTTAACGCATCTTAGGCAATATTTTTCATCAAATTCCCCCGCAGAGTATCAGCAAGTCAGAAATAATTTAGACGGTTGGAAAAATAGCAGCAAGCTATCACCGTGGTTAAATTCTGGCTGTATTTCTGTGCGCCAAGTGATGAATTACCTTACTGATTTTGAACAGCAGCAGGGCAAAAATAGTTCAACCGAATGCCTGTATTTAGAATTACTATGGCGAGAGTACTATCAATGGGTACATGGTAAGGTTGGCGTTAAAACCTACCAATTTAAAGGCCTTGCTAAACATAAACCCCTAACAACATTCTATCCTGAACGCTTTAATAAATGGTGTCTAGGCAATACCCCTTATCCCTTGGTTAATGCCTTTATGCATGAGTTAAGACAAACCGGCTATTTAAGTAACCGAGGACGTCAAATTGTGGCAAGTTGCCTAGTGAATGAACTCAGTGTTGATTGGCGCTACGGTGCTGCTTGGTTTGAAGAGCAGTTAATTGATTATGACGCTGCGGTTAATTGGGGTAATTGGCAATACATCGCTGGCGTAGGTGTTGACCCTAGAGGTGGCAGACATTTCAATATTGAGAAACAAACCACACTTTATGACCCTAATGGTGATTACCAAGCTAAATGGAGTGATCAAAGTCAGCAAAGTATTCAAGCCAATCAAGCACTAGACTCTGTAGATGCTTCTGATTGGCCGGTGCTAGAGTAAGCTAGAATGGCCGCTAATATGGTTACAGCTAATCTCGAGTCAACTAATATCCTAGCAACTAATAGCCTGGCAGATAGTGCGGTCAATATTGTTTGGTTAAAGCGTGACCTGCGACTTAGCGATCATCAGCCGCTGAGCGAATCCATTCAGTCGGGTTTAACACTGCTGTATTACGTTTTTGAGCCTTTATTAATAGCTGACCCTCATTACGACGAACGACATTGGCGTTTTATTTGGCAATCCATTGAAGATATTAACGCTCAGCTTAGCGCTTTTAATGCCGAGGTTTATGTTTACTTTGGTGATGCGCTTGCCGGCCTTAATGAAATTCAGCAGCGCTTTAACATTACCGGTTTATTTAGCCATGAAGAAGTCGGCTTGTTGTCTACTTTTGAGCGTGATAAAGCGGTTAACAAATGGTGTAAAGCACAAAATATCGTTTGGCATGAAAGTGCATCAGGAGCGGTAGGTCGCGGTAAAAAAAATAGAAATAACTGGGATAAAGATTGGCGTAAGATCATGAAAGCTGAGTTGTGTCAGCCAGCCTTGTCTTGTAACACACTGGTCAATAAACAATGTTTAGAGCGGTTGCCTGAGTTTATTTTACCTGTGTCGTGGTCAACACCTGACGAGTTCATGTTAAAAGGTGGTGAGCTTTGGGCGCAAAAAATGCTGCAATCATTTTTGAATGGCCGAGGTAAAAACTATCATTTTGACATATCTAAACCGCAGGCAAGTCGTAAAAGTTGTTCACGGTTATCGCCTTATTTAGCTTGGGGCAATATAAGCTTAAGGCAGTTCTATCAAAGTATTCTAATACAAAGACCTCAAAGTGGTTGGAAAAGACCAATAGATGCACTGGCATCTCGCCTGCATTGGCATTGCCATTTTATACAAAAATTTGAAAGCGAACATCAAATGCAGTGGCGTCCGGTAAATAGAGCTTACATTGATTTTAGCTATCCTGACCTTCACTGTGGTTTGAGTGTTGAAACGCGATTAAATAAATGGAAAACGGCGCAAACAGGCTATCCGCTAGTTGATGCTTGCATGCTTTGTTTAATAAAAACCGGTTATATCAACTTTCGTATGCGCGCCATGTTAGTCAGCTTTCTATGCCATCATTTACTGCTAGATTGGCGTTTAGGCGTGAGGTATTTAGCGAAATTATTTCTCGATTTTGAACCAGGCATTCACTATCCACAATTTCAAATGCAGTCAGGGGTAACCGGCACTAATATCATTCGGGTTTATAATCCAGTGAAACAGTCATTGGAAAAAGATAAAGATGGCTTATTTATTAGAACATGGTTGCCACAATTATCAGAGTTGCCGAATGAAATTATTCATACCCCTTGGCAATTATCGCCAATGGAGCAGCAGCTTTATCAATGTCAATTAGACGAGACTTATCCTTTACCTATAGTGGATATCATCGAAACAGGGAAGATTGCTCGCGATTTACTCTGGGGTTTTAGAAAACGATTTGACAGTAAAAAAGAAGGTCAGCGCATTATAGCAAAGCATGTTAGAGCAACTAAAAAACCGACGAAAGCAAGCAAGCCTAAACCATTAGAAAAGTTAATATGATCAACGATGCATAAAAAATTATTCTTAGCCCATAAAAATTGTCTCACCTGTAAAAAAGATTTTATATGGCGCAAAAAATGGCAAGCCAATTGGGCGCAGGTGTTGTATTGCTCAGAGCGATGTCGGCGCAATAAAAACACGATTAATAGTTCACTTGATAGCACAATCGATAGTCGAAAAAAGAGCTAAACTTAAACTTAAACGTAAATTTAAACTAAGCAAAGCGCTAAAACCTGGCTCTACTCGGCTTTCAAATAAAGGTAAGGTAAATTCATGACGGCAAAACATCTCAGGCTTATATTGGGTGATCAGCTCAACCCTATGCACACTTGGTTTGAACATATCGACGCTGATGTAGTTTATGTCATCGCTGAGCTTCACCAAGAGGCAAACTATACCAAGCACCATGTGCAAAAAATAACTGCATTTTTTGCTGCTATGGCTAATTTTGCTCAAGACCTTGAAAGTAAAGGCCATCGGGTTTGTTACCTCACCTTAGATGACAGTGCAGCATATCAAGATCTTCCACAGCTGATAAAAGCATTAGTTGCACGTTATGCTTGTCAAAGCTTTAGCTTTCAACGGCCTGACGAATACCGCTTACGGGCGCAATTAGCTGGCATGTCAGCGCAGTTAGCTTTACCTGTGGTTGAAGTAGACAGTGAACATTTTTTACTGCCCTTTGACGAATTACCTAATCATTTTAAAGCGGCAACGCACGTCAGAATGGAGAACTTTTATCGCTTGATGCGTAAGCGCTTTTCTATTTTGATGGCGGGCTTAAAGCCAGCAGGTGGTGCATGGAATTTTGACGCTAATAATCGTCAATCATTTAAGCAAGCTGATCTCAAACTTATTCCCAAACCTTTGGTATTTGACAACTCAGCAGAGGAATACCTACAGCGTATAAAACAGCATAATATTAATACCATAGGGCATGAGTCGGCCAATGTGGCTTACCCCATTAATCGGCAACAATCCTTAGTGTTACTGGATTATTTTTGTCAACATCAGCTGGCTAATTTTGGCAATTTTCAGGATGCAATGACCCTAGCCTCGCCCTACGCTTGGAGTTTATATCACTCGCGGCTAAGCTTTTCACTTAACTGTAAAATGCTCAGCCCCATGGAGGTAATCGACACCGCGCTTATCGCTTATCAAGACTCTGAGGGTAAGATCACACTGGCGCAAATTGAAGGTTTTGTTCGGCAAATTCTAGGCTGGCGCGAATATGTCAGAGGCATGTATTGGGTTAATATGCCGAACTACGCAGAGCAAAATTTTTTAGCCGCTAAGCGCAACTTACCTGCTTTTTTCTGGAATGCTGACACTAAAATGCAGTGTTTAAAAAGCGCGATATCACAATCACTGGAGCATGCTTATGCTCACCATATTCAACGCTTAATGATCACAGGGAATTTTGCTTTGTTAGCCGGTATAGCACCTAGCCAAGTTGATGACTGGTATTTAGGCATCTACATAGACGCGATTGAATGGGTAGAACTACCCAATACTCGCAGCATGGCGCTTTTTGCTGACGGTGGTTGGATAGCAACAAAACCTTATGCGGCAAGCGGCAATTATGTCAATAAAATGAGTGACTATTGTAAAAACTGTCATTATAAAGTGAAAGAAAAAGTCAGCTCAAATGCTTGCCCATTAAATAGTTTATATTGGAATTTTATCGACCAAAACTATGACAAGTTTGCCGCAAACCATCGCATGAGCTTCCCTATTCGTAACTGGGATAAAGTCGAACCGGCGCAAAAAATTGCCATTAGAGAAAAAGCGGCCGAGTTATTAAATGATTTAGACAAGTTATAGAATTGCTCAGTAGCCGTGTTTTTCAAGGCAGCTGTAACATAAATTAAACGCTTTTTTCTACAACACCGTTTGGCGATTTTTGTAGGCCAGACTTTAGTCCGTCAACCGTTAAGCGGGCGATTAATGTTTATTTTCACTCTGTGCTTTCATTGTTTTTCACTTGTCACATTGATTTGTTTAAATATTGTAAGCTATGGGTTAACACTAGCGTTATAAGTTTTCTTAAGCTTATTTTAGTGAATTGATATTAGTGAATGCAAAAAAAGTTGCCACCAGTATCGCTTAGGTCTTATTCCAACTTCAAACCGGCAAAATAAATAACGGCGAATTGGTCTTTTCTTATCTGTTATCCGTATAGCTAGAAAACTTATTGAGCAATGTTAGGATAGCTTTTATGGCATTTTTGATGGACGAAGAATCAAGAATTATAGAAATGGCCTGGGAAGACCGAACTCCCTTTGAAGCGATAGAGCATCAGTTCAACTTACGAGAGCCCGAAGTAATCAAATTTATGCGTAGTCACTTAAAGCCAAAAAGCTTTAGGTTATGGCGTAAAAGGGTGGGTGGTCGTACGACAAAACACCTGCAACTTCGCAGTGACGATGTAACTAGAGGTTACTGCCCAACACAATACAAGCAGCGTTGATGCAAAAAAATCTAAGGCTTAACTATGCTAGTAAAGTTTAATGACGATTTTACTTTGGCTAGGTAAGTAAATTCCTAGGTTACAATGATAGGTTATCTAGCGACCTAAAAGTTATTCATTAAGGCCTAGGGAATAGTTGTTAAATAACTTTTAAACAGTGTTGATCTTTGCCATTTTCTTTTGCTTTATATAAATATTCGTCAGCTATTTTAACCAGTTTATCACTGGATATTTTAGTACTTTTAGTTTTTAACGCTGCTCCTACAGAGACTGAGGTTTTAATAATTTTGCCATTATAATTCAAGTTGAAATTTGCCACACTGTCGACTATTTCTAAACAGGTTTGTTCGATTTTTTCTCTATTTACACCGTAGAGAATCATTGCAAATTCATCGCCACCTATGCGAAAGCCAATGTCTTCAGTACGACGACATTTGTCATTTATAACGCGAGCTAGATTTTGTAAAACCTCATCACCCACGCTATGTCCGCAAGAGTCGTTAACTATTTTAAAATAATCTGCATCAATAAAAATTAAACCAAGTGCCACATCGTCACGCACGGCAATCGAGTTTAATTTTTCTATTTGCTCTTGAAATGATCTTCTGTTGTTGAGTTTGGTTAATCCGTCTGTTATCGACTCGTTGTAAAGGCGATTGATTAATAAATAATTTTTATAGAGCGTTTTTTGGCCGGCTAGATTAACCATAAGACAAATACCTGCAACAACAATAAAAAGTATCAGCATGAATATTAAGTCGGTTAATGAGTGGCTTAAGTGAATATTTACCGCGGCAAATACGCAGAGAATAATCACAGTGGCTATCGCTGTAGGTTTAATCGGCAGCACCATAAGTAAGCAGCCAAACATTATAATGACCACTAAACCAAGCTGAGCAAATGAAAAACCATGTATGTCAGAAAGATAATAGATGAGGGTGTGATTTAAGCCCACAGCCAAATAGATAAACAACATTAACAATATGTTTGAACGTATCGTTATCGGGGGGTTGAACCAATAAATGAAATTTAAATACAATAAGGGCAGTATCACTAAAACTAGCCTAGATGTTAGTGTTAGTAGGTATATTTCACTGGGAAATTTAACTACATCCATAATGGCAAATGCTAGGTATAAGAACAATCCAGCGATTAAAGCCCCACGCCTAACGTTTAAGCATTGCGACATCAAAAAATGAGAGAACTTCTCGCTATTTTCAGTCTGCTTGTTATTACTCGGAACTGATGTATTCATATAATATAAACTTTAACCCATATTTATAATGCATAGTATTTTTGGTTAATGCGACAAAATCGACTATGTAATAACTTCAAATATTTAAAAATAAAAAATATTATAATGATACTTTTTTAAATCTATTACAATTTGTAACACCTTTATTGCGAGGGTGCAATTTAATGGCACATATAAAACTATGTTTCTAAAGTGGCCAAGTATTATCTACACAGTGTTAAGTGTTTCTAAGCGTTAATGAATGCTAATAATGAGTCAGGCTAGTAGTTAGTTATTTATTAACAACTTAGCCACTTTAGCAATCACTTATTTAACTATTCAGTAGACCTGCATAGTTGTATTTAACTTTCCTTGCTGTCGTTTTTTCGCGGCTAAATCCGTTTGAAATAGTAACTTAACAATGCACTTAAATAAGGCAGATAAAAAACTATTGGCTTGAATTTAAATTTGTGGCCAAAACGAGTCGGCGATAAACATCAATTAACTATATTACAAACTCTATTAGTCAATGGCTGAAAAGTAATGCAAACTAGCCAGTAACTCAAGCGAACTGGTTAATTGCTAGCTTATTTTCATTTCGCTGTATATTTTAGTCAACACAATTAGCCCATTAATGGCGCTATATTTTTTCTGGATAGATATTATGAATTTAGACAAATCAACAAAACGTATAGCAAAAAAAGTTAAGGCAGGTTTTCAGGGCTATCCTCAAATTACCTTGGCATATTTTGGCGAAGCTGAAGATTGTGCGACACAAGTGGTGGTTAGTTTTATCTTAGAAGCCGGTGCTGATGCTCAGGAAGAAGGTTTTTCTAGCAAAGGTGACATCAGAAAAGACGAAACTATTCAAACGACTATAGTAAAAGTTATTGAACGGGCAGAGGCAAAAACGGTGATAGAAGTGGCGGGTGTGGAAAAAATAAAATAACAATAGTGAATTATGATAACTGTTCGCTAGGGTGATATTGCTAAAAGCACGGCTCTTACTTAGGGCTCAGCAATCGGTTAGAGTCAATTTTCAGCTAAGTTAAAGCTAAGTTATAGCAGCACAAGTTAGCCTATATCAGCGCTGCAGGCAGCTTACAGACAAAAACAATGAAGCCCAAGACAACAACTATCTCATTATCATCAAAACAGTTTGCTGTGTGTAATGGCAAGAGTTAGAGCATGTTAGGGTAAAGCTATTTGTTGCAAGTTAATGGCTGCGATAGCCGTTACAGTAGTAGGTTTTAGTGTTCAGCCTTTTACTTAAAAAATTCTTTGCCACAGGTCAATTTTTTATGGCAGCATCAGTAGTGATTTAGCCAGCATTTATCGCTATAACTGCTTGCTAGGCTTTGGAATATCGAACTTGGCCATGCACTGCATAGTCTTTAACATCAATTTATCCAGATTACGCCAGATTAGGTTATTGAGTGAGATAAGGCTGATTATGTTATTATCTTGATTAATTGCCTTATTGAACATTTCATCATTATATTGCCATGACAAATCTTGCCCCTTGCTTTACGTTATTCTCCCAAGCTGTTGACTCTATAACGCTGCCAGAAAAGTTTACTTTCCCCTTTTATTACCAACCACAACCTTTAGCGGTTAAAGCCGTTGAGCAGTTACAGCAACAGCTTGAAATACTGCCACAATGGTTGGGAAAAACAGTAGAAAATGCGTCTGTTGAATCAAAAAAAACCAATGTTGGAAAAATGTTTGGTGTGTTAGTTGTGCAAAACAACCAGCAAGAGTTAGGCTTTTTAAGTGCTTATTCTGGGCAACTTGAGGACAACACTGCGGATATTAACTTTGTGCCCGCCGTGTCTAATATGCAATGGCAAGACGCTGCCTTTTTGGCAGAAAATCGCATCATCAATAATATTAATGCCGAAATTGAGCAGTTAGCGCATAGCGAATCGCTTAGTGTTATTAATAATCAACTGAGTGCGGCGACAGCAAGTTATCAGCAAGAGTTAATAGCGCAGCAAAGTTTAATGGTAACGAGTCGTCAGCAAAGAAAACAACAACGCAGCGAAGCTATTGCTCGACTCTCGGAGCACGACTTTGAACAGTTAAAAATAACCTTAGCTGGGCAAAGCATTCAAGAAAAAAAGCAACTACAAGCGCTAAAGCAATCTTGGCAAGACCAACTCGACTTATTGCAGCAAGCACTAGCGAGTATGACCAGTGAAATTTCCAAGTTAAAAAAACTGAGAAAATCACGCTCGAAAAATTTACAGAAAAAACTTTTTGCTCAGTACCAATTTCTCAATGCTAAGGGCGAGGCTAAAGACTTAAATGCCATTTTTGCTGAGCTACCTGATCATACACCACCGGCTGGCGCAGGCGATTGCGCTGCGCCTAAATTATTACAATATGCTTATCAACATAACTTAAAACCACTCGCTATGGCTGAGTTTTGGTGGGGCGCTGCGCCAAAATCAGCTATTAGACAACACAAAAATTATTATCCGTCTTGTTACAGTAAGTGTCAGCCAATTTTGACTCATATGCTGCAAGGCTTAAAGGTTGATGATAATCCGCTGTTGATCAACCCTGCACTGGGTAAAGAGCTAGCGATTGTTTATCAAGACACAGATATGTTAGTAGTTAATAAGCCAGCCGAATTTTTGTCAGTGCCAGGTAGAAACATTGAAGACTCGGTTTATTCACGTATTAAAAGCCAATTCCCGCAGGCCACTGGGCCAATTATTGTTCATCGTTTAGATATGTCGACTTCAGGTTTGTTAATTATTGCGCTTAATAAAGTAGCCCATAAAGCGCTACAAAAACAGTTTATTGAACGCACCATAGAAAAACGCTATGTCGCTTTGGTTGATGGAAATATTGTCGCAGAAAGTGGCAGTATTGACTTACCTCTGACCTTAGATTTTGATGATAAACCACGGCAAATGGTCTGTTATCAACACGGCAAACACGCGCTAACCACTTGGCGAGTACTTGAACGAAAAAACAACACCACACGACTGCATTTGTTCCCCAAAACTGGGCGAACGCATCAACTTAGAGTGCATTGCGCCCATAAAATGGGCTTGAATAGACCCATTGTTGGCGATGACCATTATGGTTTAAAAGCCAATCGCTTACATTTACATGCCGAGTATTTGTCATTTTGTCATCCAATTAATGAGACTAAGCTAGTGTTTGAAGTCGCGGCTGATTTTTAGTGAGAAATCCGGCATAAACTCTGGGTTTGATCACTGACTAATAAAAGCTAATTAGCCTATAAATCAATAACAGTTAAGTCATAGGATTTGGCTCTATTAGCTTAAATCGTATGGTTGTTAACCGATTAAGTCGAATTGGCTTAAGCTAGAATTCAGCTTAATCGCTCGCTCATGAGAGCGATTAAATAACAGATATCAGATGATATTTTGTACACTTAAGATAAAGCACAAGACCTGCGGCAAATTTTTATAAGCCAAATTTCTGCACACAACAAGTTCACAAACTAAACGGGCATTACTTGATTTTTAGGGGCTTTAGAGTTTTTTACCTAGTCTTTTTTCAATTTGTTTCTTTTCCCAATCAGCACCAAAAAAGCTATATATCTCAAAGACACTAATGCCGTGAGATATTAGCCCTACACCCTAGCCAAACGCCGCCCACCAAGCCCAATAATATCCAGGGCTAGTTAAAAAGTTAACTAAAAATAAAGCTAGAATTACCACGGTATAATTAATCAGGTGACTGTAAAATCCTTTAATGTCTCTAACATGGTCGATAATACGACTTTCTTCTGCACTATAGTTGTCTGAGCTATTCATATTTTCTTTCTCCAGCAATTCATCAAGTTCAATTTCAAAAACAGCAGCAAGAGATTTTAGTGACTCCAAACCTGCTTTTTGGCCACGCTCAATGCGTTGGATAGTGCTGATATTTAAGCCACTGAACTGGGCTAGTTGCTCTTGAGACCATGCTCATTTAAGTCTTAACTTTCGAACCATCATTTACTTCTCCTTGTCACTGTTTGGATTGAATTATTCATTAGTAAATGCGTTTTTACGACGACTTTTAGCCGATAATTTACTGACAGTACCTAAAATTCAATAAGTTATACCTACTGTGTTGTTGGTTTATTAGTTTATTAGTTTGTTAGTTTATGAAAAAATATTAATTTCCTTCAGTAGTTCCGCCGCATCGTCAAATTCATAAACTTCAATTTTTGCCATAATGTCTTTTAGTGCTTGGTGATAGCTTTGCTCTTGGGTCATTGCTAGCAAGGTATGAATGCTATCAATAGCGGCCACATCACAATGTTCTACATCAATAATCAATTGCGCCATAAGTGCTTTGCAGGCGGGCATATTGAAATTTATATCAGCGGGTTCTTGATGTGCTAGTGGTGCTAGTGCAAGTTCAATACGACTAAGTTCATCTTGGCACTGGGTTAAAAGCAGTGGTTTTATATCACGCTGGACAGCGTTGTTTTCTAGCTTTTGGCAAAGCGCGTAAAGTGCTGTTGCGCCAATATTGCCAGCGACACCTTTTAAGGTATGTGCCAGTAATGCTAGGTGAGCAAAATCATGGTTGTTTAATGCCAGGGTAATGGGTCCCATAGCATTGGCATAGTTAGCTTTAAATTTAAGCAGTAAGCGCAAATACAGTGCGTGATTATTTTGTGCTATTGCTAAGCCTGCTTTTATGTCAATGCCGTCGAGTTCAGGAATAGTAATGTGCTGATTTTTATCCGCTAATGGCAGAGCTCTAGCGTTGTTTTTATGCTTTTCTTTATCTAGCGTATTGAGTTTATTTGGCTTGCTAGGTGTTACCCACTGTGCCAATTTGACAAATAATTCATCGGTATTGATGGGTTTGCCAATATGTTCATTCATGCCTGAGTCTAAGGCTTTTTGACGATCGCCCGCCATGACATTAGCGGTCATAGCTATGATAGGTAAATCGATAAATTTTGGGTCTTGACGCAATTCTCGTGTAGTGGTGTAGCCGTCTTTAATGGGCATTTGGCAGTCCATTAACACACAGTCAAAATGTTCATGATTAAGACGCTCTATGGCTTCTTGTCCGTTACTGGAGACCACCACTTCAATACCATGATGAGTTAATAACTCAGTCGCTAACTCTTGATTTATTTCATTATCTTCAACCAGTAATATTTTTGCACCTTGTAAGGTATTTATTGCCAAGGGAGCATCATGTAAAGAAAAATTATACTTAACACTCCGCAGGTTTTCGTGACCTAAAGCGATTAATAGGCTGTCGAGTAAATTAGAAGAAGTTATCGGTTTACAAAGAGTGGAATATTTTTCATCACCTTTAAGTGCTAGCTTTGACATTTTTTGTTTGTTAGGCAGAATATGTAATATGGGTAAACCCATGCTAGCCGCTCGAATTAAACCTAAATCGCTACAGTGTTGATTATCACTGCAATGGATAAGATCGAATATTAAGGCGTCAAAAACCTTGTTTTTGCCTTTTAGCTCAGGTAGTACGGCTCCAACACAGCTATAATGTTCGACTTTAAAGCCCCATGATTTTAACATCCGCTGTAAAATAGCTTTGTAAATTTCATTGTCTGTTACTAAGGCAATTCTTAAACCTTCAATCGAGGATAAGTTCGGTTTGTTAGCCTTAATATTTTCTAACGATTGGCTTTGATAGCTGAGGGTGAAATGAAATTTGCTGCCCTTGTTTTCTTCGCTGTCTAGCCATATTTCACCACCCAATAATTCAACAAGGCGTTTACATATCGCTAATCCTAAACCGGTTCCGCCATATCTTCGTGTTGTTGAGGCATCTGCTTGACTAAAGGATTGAAATAATTTTTCTTGTTGCTGGGCACTCATCCCTATGCCGGTATCACAAACAGAGAACTTTAAGGTGACATTATCGCCATGCTTACTCAGGCATGATAAGTGAATTTTTATTTGCCCTTGTTCGGTGAACTTAGCGGCATTACTGCCAAGGTTAGTTAATATTTGGCTCAGGCGCAGTGGGTCTCCAATAAGGTTAATGGGGACAGTATTTTCAACATCAAAAATCAACTCAGTTTGCGTCTCGTTAAGCTTATCTACTAACATCATACTGAGGTTATCGAGAATATCATCTAAGCAAAAGGGGATGGATTCAATGTCGAGTTTATTGGCTTCAATTTTTGAAAAGTCTAAAATATCATTAACGATACCTAGCAAGGATTCGGCCGCGAGATTGACCTTGGTAATATGATTGTTCTGCTCTGGTGTTAAGTTTGTTTTCAATGCTAACGCTGACATACCAATAATGGCGTTCATTGGCGTGCGAATTTCATGTGACATATTGGCTAAAAAATTAGACTTAGCTTCAACCGCATCTTCTGCTAATGCTTTGGCATGGGCTAATGTTTTTTCGGCCATTTTTTGTTCACTGATATCGACAAAGGTACCTAATAAGCCGCCAGGGCTACCATCAGCCTTTGCAAAGCTTTTTACCCAATACATGGTGGTATGTTCTAAGCCATCGGCGTAGACCAGCGGTATTTCTTTTCGCACCATGCCCATTGAGGCAATAACTGCGGTATCTTCTGTTTGGTAGGCTTTTCGGTCTGCTAATGGCAAATAGGCCAGGTCTAGTACGGTTTTACCAATAATATCCGCTCTTTTAACATTAAAGGTTTGTTCATACGCTTTGTTAACATTAGTAAATTTTGAGTCTGGGTCTTTAACAAAAATGGGATATGGAATGGTATCAGCCAGTGCTTGCTGGAAAAGAGTGTGCTCAGCCAATGCAGCGTCACGGTTTTTTCGTTCGGTGATGTCGCGAATAATGGCAACAATAAAGCGATCATTATGAATATCAACGGCGCTGACGGTTACTTCTGCAGAGAATTCACTGCCGTTTTTGCGTCTACCATTAAGCTCGATGAGCTTTTTCTCTAGGGTAGGTTCGTGCAGTAAGTGGTGAAAAATATGTAAGCTGGTTTCTTCCGGTAATAATCGCTCAATTTTTTCGCCAATAAGCTCAGCTTTTTCGTAGCCAAACATGGTTAATACTTGCGAGTTAACAATGCTGTGTTCTCGATGTTTATCTAACATCAATATGGCATCAGGTGCTGACTCCATTAAGGCGGCAAATTGTGCTTTAGCCGCATTTTTTTGCGTAACATCGATTAACGTTAACCGCACTTCGGTTAATTTATTATCTTCATCATAAACTGGCAGGGCAGACATCATAGTGTCGATAGTTTTTTTGTCATTTATTTTGACTGGAACTTCACACTCTAAAAGCCGAGATTTAGTCTGAAATATTTGGTGCACGTAATGTGCTGGCGCAACAAAGCTTTGCCAATTTAAGGAGGAAAACGTGCCTCTTGGGCGTTTAAACATTTGAGCGAAGACAAAATTGTGTTTAATAAACTGACCTTGAGCGTTTAAGGTCGCATAAGCCACTGGTGCATGTTCATATAACTGCCACATTGCACGCTCGCGTTGCTGTAATTCAGCGGTACGTTGTGCCACGAGTTGCTCTAATTCTGCTTTCGAGTGGCGCATATATTTTGTTGAACGTTGGCCAACCGTGAGTGTAAATACGTTAGACGTTAAGGTTAATAGTAAGGTAATAACAGCAATTAACAGTAATTCATTACGCAGTGAACTGACGCCCCCCATGGCTTCATCTGCATTGATTTCGGTTGCAATACCAAAGCCGTACTGATTGTTCCAAAACCAAGCACCATAAACAGTGACACCGCGATAGTCGTTATAACCCAAGACATTGCTGGAAATTTTATGATCTGTGATCAAGCTAATGTTGTCTGAACGGGCATTATTGACCAGTTGATTTGCCATAAAAGTAAAGGGTAATTGCTCGCTGTTAATCACAGCATCAGGGTTTTGTATGACATTAACTTGTGGGTCTTTAAGGGTGATCAGTTGCTTGTTTTTACTGTGTTCTTGAAAATAGTTTAGTGATGATAATTCAGCATCAAAGCGACTTTTTGAGAGCATTTGGCCTAATCGACTGACTAAGTAGCTTTCGCCTGAGGCGCCAATGCGACCTTGCTGTATAATAGTAGAGATTTGGCCACTCACTTGAAGGCTAATGGATAATGCCGCAATAACCTGCTTTTTTTCATCGAGGATCGGCGTGATCATATACATATTGTATTGATCTATCGTATTGACCGAGTGGCTATTAAGTGAGTGCTTAACACCAGAGTTTATCGAGGTTAAAAAACGACTGTTTCCAGCAAATACAGCAGCGATAATACCGGGGTGTTGTTGGGCTATTAGGTTAATTTTACCTAGGCTGTCATTATTATCAGCGCTAATATTTATAAGATTTTGATTAATAACTGAAAAACCTTGGCTTTCAATGCTCGTTTGGCGTAAGTATTGGCGAATATTCGGCTGTGATTTTGCTGTGATGAGTGTGTCGTGCAACTGAGATTGCAACAGTAAGCTTTTAGTGAGGTTAACTAATGTCTCATCTTTAGCGATTTTTTTTAATAGATTTTCTTGCTCACTTAGCCAATCATTGAGTCTATTTTTTGTTGCTTCAACGACAAATTCGAGGTTTTTTTTGATATTGGCTTGGCTGATTTTTTCATTGTCTTGCAAGGATAAGTAAATAACACTAAAAATAATGACGATATTTAATATCGATACGGTATGGACAATAAAGGGGAATTTTTTTGATGCCATAAAGGAGGCTAGGTGTTGTTGGCTAACTAATCTTGGTAGCAGCAGTGTTGAAAAAATTAATAACAGTGATATTAATACCATGACAAAAATTAATGATGTGCTGCTATCAATGGCAAGTTGTTTAGGAGCAAAGCTGCTTAAGGCATCTTCTAGTAATAGATTGGTGGGGAGGAAAGGCGTATCTATCATGCCCAGTTGATAATAAATCTCAGTTATTTTTTCCATGCGGGTGCGGGCGATTGAGCCAAGAGGAATAAATTTAGCTAAAATTATTTTACTAATTTCGTCAGCTTCAAAAGCTAAGTGGCGATAAGACTTGTCTTGGCTATTATATTTCTCTGCAATTAATTTAATGATTTCTGCTTTATGGTTGAGCGCATATTGCCAACCTTTAATGGTTGCCTGACGCATTGCCTGTACACGTTGAGGGTTGTTTTTTACCTCTGACTCACTGGTGAAAAGATTGTCGCCATAAAAATCAATACCATAGTCTCTTGGGCTAATGGTTAATATATCAATATTGGCTTGGTCAAATTCAAAGGGTTCATTAGTGTCATAAATTAAAATAGCATCGGCTTTACCCGAAATTAACGCTGAAAATTTGTCATTTTGTTCTTGCCAAGTAAAGGCTGACATATCTTGTTCTGCTTGCATAAGCATCGCAGTAATAGGGGCAAAATTTTTCAATTTTGTATCTATCATGATGCGCTTACCCAGCAGATCAAATGGACGGGCAATGCCCGAAGATCTTAATGTGGCGATAGTCGCTGGTGAATGTTGAAATATTTGTGCGACAATAACAACAGGTTTGCCATTATTTTTCGCGACAATTAAACTTGAGTCATTTATGCCATAATCGGCCCTGCCGTCGATGACATAATCTTCAATGGGGCTTGAACCTTTGAATTCTCTTAATTCTACCTCTAAGCCCAATGCTCGATAAAAGCCTTGTTCTTTTGCTGCGTAATAGCCGGCATATTGAAATTGATGCAGCCAGTTGAGTTGAATGGACACTTTATCCAGCTCTTGCCCTAAACCTTGGCCACTAAACATGAAAGATAAGGTACAGACTATGGTGATTAAGCTGTTTTTAATGCTGAAAAAATTTAACATATTACGCGCGTTCGGCCCATTGTTTAATAATGTTGGCTAGTTGTTCAACACCGTCAGTTAATGCTGCGGGTCCGGGCTGTAAAATATCGGTAGAGTTTATCTCATAGATGTCACCATTTTTTATCGCGGGTATTGCTTGCCAACCCGCTCTAGAAGTAACTTTTTCTTGATCAAATTTACGACCACACCAAGAGGCAATGTAGATATCAGGCTGTTTGGCAATAACATCACTGGGGTCTGCCACAATGCGGTTTTTGGCTAAGGACTGGCCGGAAAACTCTTGATAGCAGTCTATGCCACCGGCAATTTCTATTAGCTCACTTACCCAGCCAATGCCGGTAATAATAGGGTCAAACCATTCTTCAAAATAAACTTTTGGGCGCACAGGCAATGTGGCTGCTTGTTGTTTAATTTTGCTTAAATTATTTTGTAAGTCGCTGACTAGCTTTGCGCCTTTTTCTGGTTGACCGATTAAGCCCGATAAGGTGCGAATCATCTGAAAAATTTCACTAACACTGCGATGATTAAAGCAATGCACTTGTATACCTTGTTTGATTAAATCGGCAACAATATCGGCCTGCATATCAGAAAAGGCCAAGACTAAATCTGGTTTTAATGCGACTATTTTTTCTGTTCTTGCGGTGATGTAAGCACTCACTTTGGTTTTTTCTTTTCGCGCACGTTCAGGGCGCATGGTATAAGCTGAAATGCCAATAATGCGATGATCTTCTTCCATCAGATAAAGTGCTTCGGTGGTTTCTTCTGTTAAGCAGATAATTCGCTCTGGCCATTTAGGTTCAGCAACTGGCATCATGTGTTTTCCTTATTGACTCGCTGTGGTCTTATTATCAATTTTGTTACTAGTATTCGTCTTGCTATGAACTATGTCTCGCCATGAGCTAGTTGTTATTAGGCTGAGTGTTTTTTACTTTATCAAAAACAGAGACACAATGATTAATTTTTTAATTAACCTATTGGCACACTCGATGTTTACGCCTGATCATTAAGTGCTTAATGCGCTAAGCTTGTTTGCTATATTTTGCGGCATTATGGGGTAAAACTTAGCTTGAATTGACGCTTTAACGATAAGTTGTTAGTTGTTCAGTTTAACGGCCATGGAGACGAAATAAAGCTAATAAGTTAACTTTTATGCTTAGTAACCCAGTTATATTTCGGTGACATTATGCTGAAAAAGTGAGGATATTTATATTCTTAACAGCCAAGTGAATAAAAAATAAACCTTGCTATTTCGCTCTAGCTGTCGATAATCGCGTCATTAATTAAATAATGTCATATTCAATTTTACTTTTTTATGTTTTGGAAGCGTAATAAAACGAAACTGGGAATGTGGTGAAAGTCCACAACTGTACCCGCAACTGTAAACAGAGCGATATATTAACCACTAAATCTTTTGGCTAAAAGTGATTTGGGAAGGGATATATCTAGATGCTGTAAGTCAGGATACCAGGTGAATTATGATCATTAGTTACCACGTCGAGCGGGTTACTCGGGCATTGGATATTTTATCTATTTTCATTTATACCGCCTCAGTGGTGAAGATGAATTTGCTCGCTATATCGCTAAACCTTATCGACGTTAATCACATATATCGGCCAACGGATGTTTGGTTTGGTACGAGTTAGGCGTTGAAATGTTTGATATAAAAGCTGTTAGTCACCAACACTCAGAAAAAATTCAACCGGTTAAGGTTTGTTATGCGCCTAATCATCTTCATCAGAAGTTACCCTTCAACTCTACTCATTTAATGCTTTTTGCCAGCAAGTTTTTACTGGCGAGCACTTTGTCAGCAAGCATTTTATTGATGACTAAGGTGTTGTTAGCGAAAGTGTTGCTATTGCGCCCAGTAAAGTTACCAAGCAAATGAATAACCCAATGCATCAAGCCATAGTGCCAATGGTTGATTTTTCTCATCTATCTTTTGACCAAGCGGGCTGGCTACACCCAAGCATTGCTAGCATGGTTAATAATGTCGAGTTTATGATGGCAAACTTATCTTTACCACTATCTTTAACATTAAAATGGCCTGAAAAAATTAAGCCCAAGGCTATATTGTGAAAACACTCATGGTGCAAGGGACAACGTCAGACGCAGGAAAAAGCACCTTAGTTGCCGGTTTATGTCGGGTATTAGTGAATGCTGGATATAATGTCGCGCCATTTAAGCCACAAAATATGGCCTTAAATAGTGCGGTAACCAAAGACGGTGGCGAAATTGGCCGTGCTCAGGCTTTACAAGCTATTGCCGCAAAAGTAGAGGCGCGCTTTGACTTTAACCCTATTTTATTAAAACCTAATACTGACACTGGCGCACAAGTTATTGTGCATGGCAAAGCCATATCAAATATGGAAGCTAGTAAATATCACGACTACAAAAAAGTGGCGATACAAGCGGTGCTCGAATCTCATCAACGTTTAGCCAATGATCATGCGGTATTGTTAGTTGAAGGTGCTGGCAGCCCGGCGGAAATTAATCTTCGTGCCCATGATATTGCCAACATGGGTTATGCCGAAGCGGTTGACTGTCCTGTGGTTTTAGTGGCAGATATTGACCGTGGGGGTGTCTTTGCTCACCTTGTTGGTACCTTAGCGTTATTGTCTGATTCAGAACAAGCCAGAATCAAAGGTTTTATTATCAACCGGTTTCGCGGCGATATAAGCCTACTTGAATCTGGCTTAGATTGGCTTGAACAACGCACAGGTAAACCCGTGTTAGGGGTTTTACCTTATTTACATGACTTAGCGTTAGACGCCGAAGATGCCGTAGCGCTTGATAATAAAGTCACGCAAGCCAAGGTGAAGATTTTTGTGCCCTTGTTGCCACATATGAGCAATCATACCGACTTTGATCCGCTGCGCTTACAACCGAATATCGACTTACAATACATTAGAATAGGTCAGTCGTTGCAAGGGGCTGATTTAATTATTTTACCGGGCAGTAAAAATGTTATTTCTGATTTAAGGTTTTTAAAGCAACAGGGTTGGCAGCAAGAAATTGAGCAGCACTTACGTTACGGTGGAAAGTTGCTCGGTATTTGTGGTGGTTATCAAATGTTAGGTAAGCAAATTTTTGACCCTGAGCATATTGAATCGCACATTGAAGAGATTTCTGGCTTAGGCTTATTAGACTTCACAACGACCCTAACGCAAGAAAAATCCTTAAGCCAAGTATCTGCCACCATGAGGCTTAATGGCGAAACCTGTCAGTTAAGTGGTTATGAAATACATTGCGGTGTTTCTACCGGCCCAGCGTTAAATGCGCCACTACTTAACATTCATTATCAGCCAAGAAATAAAGCACAGAACATGCCTGAGGGCTGTATTTCCAATGACGGACAAATTATTGCCACCTATATTCATGGTTTTTTTGATTGTCCAGCGCCGACCCAACTCGTGCTGAATTGGCTGGGTATAAAAGATATAGCACAAGCCATGGTTGATATTAATCAACATCGAGAAATACAACTTGAGCGATTAGCTGATGTCTGTCAGCAGCATTTAGCTATGGATAAAATTTACGACATTATTAATCAAGGTGTCGATACGCCGAGTAATAAGCTGTCAACTCAGTAACACGAAAAATTTAAACAAGCGACAGTAACTGAACACTTTAGTGACTGTTTTACATCGTAAGTTCGAGGGAAGAAAATGAAATTTTTTCACTGCCCCCGCAACGGTAATCATAGTGTTAAGCGTTTTATTTATATAAATATATATCGATAGAAAGCTTGGCCATGTTAGTCCGAGCACTTTAACTTGCATAATTAAACTGCGCTTAAGCGCGGTAATACCAATGGTGCGGAGGGCATCGTTAATGAGGTCATATGAACATTAAACAAAACAATTTTTTCAAAAAATCACTATTATCACTTGCCGTTATCAGTGCTATGTCAACAGCTTTTGTCGCTTCAGCAAGCACCGAAAGTAAGGCAAAAGATGTTGAAGTATTAACCGTAACGGCAACCCGTACACACCTAAATATTGACGATGCGCTGACTAGCCAAGTGGTTATTACACGTGCAGATATCGAGCTAGCTAACCCAATTTCATTTTTAGATTTATTATCTACAGTACCCAGTATTGATATTGCCACTAATGGCGGTAGAGGGCAAAACGCCTCAATTTTTATGCGTGGCACTAACTCAGATCATACCTTAGTACTGATTGATGGCGTGCGAGTGAGTTCTGCTACATCGGGCGGCACAAGTTTAAATACCATTTCGCCAGAGATGATTGAGCGTATCGAAATCGTGCAAGGCCCACGTGCAGCATTGTGGGGCTCAGACGCTATTGGCGGTGTTATTCAAATATTTACTCGTCAGTTATCAGCGGGAGAGTTGTTTGCCGGTGCTAGTTTTGGTACTGACAACTATCAAAAATATAAAGCTGGCGCAGGTATTAGCCATGGTGACGGCCAAACGACTATCACCATCAGTAAAGAAGAAAGTGATGGTTATGATGTTCAAGAAGGCGCTGAAACTGATGACGACGGTTACGACTTTACCTCAGTTGCGATTAGGGGCCAGCAAAAAATTACGGAAGATTTTTCAGTAGAGTGGTTGTTATCAAGTGATAGCGGCGACAATGAATATGATGGTTATTATAATGGCTCTGACTTTAACAATCATGCGTGGTTAGTTCGTGCCAATTATGCTACCCGTATTAAAGGTGTAAATAACAACACCGTTTTTTCTGTTGGGCAAAGTCGTGACAGTATCGACAGTTTAAGCGATGGCCTTTCACAAGGGGTTTTTGAAACCCGTCGTAATCAATACTCGATTGTTAATAACAGCCAACTTTCTGATAATCTGCAAGTTAATATTGGTGTTGATTATTATCAAGACGATGTCTCTAAAAGTAGCATTGTTTTTGACAAAGAAGAAAGAGACACCACAGGTGTTTTCGCCCATAGCTTATATACTGAAAATGCATGGACATTTGAAGCAACATTAAGACACGACAGTGTTGAAGATGTTAACTCAGAAAATACTTATAATTTCGGCGTCGGTCATAGAGCTGATGAAGATACTCGCGTGGTACTTAATTATGGTACTGGCTTTAAAGTGCCGACTTATAATGATTTATTCTACCCAGGTTTTGGCACGCCAACACTTGATTCAGAGCTTTCTGAAACGGTAGAGTTGTTTTTCGAAACAAAAATTGCTGAAGTTAACACCAGTGTTAGCTTATACCGTTCAAAAATTGATGACCTAATTGGTCAAAAAGATGGTGTGGCAGCAAATTTCGCAAAAGTTGAAATTAATGGTGTTGAACTCTCAGCCAACTATGCTGGCTTTGGTGGTATGCATGACGTTAATCTTTCTTATACGGATGCCGAAGATCAATCGACAACAGATAATACTGGCCGCTTAAGCTATGAGCAGCTTATTCGTCGCGCAAAAGAAAAATTCAACTATAAATTTGTCACCACAGTGAGTGCAGTAGACGTTTACGCAGAATATCAATTTGTTGGTGCAAGAGAAGATGCCGTATTCGGCATTGGTAAGGTTGATTTAGCGAGTTATCAATTAATTAACCTAGGGCTGAACTACGATGTATCTCAAAATTTTAGCGTTTCTTCTCGTCTTACTAATTTATTAGATAAATCGTATCAAACAGCGAGTAGCTTCAACAGCCAAGAACGCGCACTTTATCTGGGTATTACTTATCACAACTAAGTTGTATTGACCTGTCGGGGGGTTATTATTGCTTAGCGCTTTTGAAAGAGCTTTTTAAAGCGTATTGAAATAGCCCTGTAAATAAAAAAGGGACCCTCTATAACACTAGGGTGCCTTTTTTATATTATGCGGGTGTGTTCGATGTGGGCGCTGATAATACTATTTTAGTTAATAATGCTTCTTGTTGGCAAAACAAGCGATAAAGCTGTAATTGATTTTTTGCTCGGACTAAATTGTGGCTGGCGTAAGTGGTTTTAAAGTACTGATCACCATTTAAAAAGTCAGTTAAAAATCGAATACTGAGCATAAACGGCATCAATTTAATGCCAAGGATTAAACTTCTGCGTTCAATTTCGCTGAGCGAGCCATTAAAACCTTCAATGTAGGCGTTGGTTAACGCGGTTAATATCTCAAAATTAAGGCTCATATTATCGAGTTCAGGGCTATCTTCGGCAATTGACGGACAACAGCTGCGTACCATATCGCCAAAATCATGCATCACATAACCTGGCATACAGGTATCTAGATCAATCACCGCAACAGGCTGGTTGGTTGCTTTGCTAAAAAGTAGATTGTTAATTTTAGTGTCGTTATGGGTAACACGTAAGGGCAATTTTTTAGTGATGTCAGCGATACTGTCGATAAAAGTTTGCTGAGATTGAATAAAGGCAATACTTGGCTGAGCAGCTACTAATAGTGTATCTGCCGCGCTTGCTAGTGCTTGTTGAAATTGTTTTATTCGTATGGATAAGTCATGAAAATGTGCAATGATTTCAGCTAATTCTGCACTGTTAAAATCACTAAGTGCGGCAGTAAACTGTGCAAAGGCGCGGGCGACTACACTGGCTTGCTCGACGCTAGTTATTGACTCTAAGGTATAACACTGAGGAATATAATGCAGGCTACGCCAATATTGCCCTTGTACTTTAACATGGTTTTTATTATCTATGCTGCGCAGCTGATAAATCGGCGTTAAAGGGTAGCTCTTATTGTCAGACTTAATTTTTAAGTGTGCGCTAATCAGGTCGGCATTATCAGTTACTTGCCGCGGTACATTAAACACTTGTTGATTTAAATGTTGTAAAACAAAATTTTTATCAAGCGTTTGCACTAGGTAAGTGTTATTGATCAGGCCATTGCCGAGCAAAGTGATTTTGCAATTTTCTATAGCATAACCAAATTGTGGTAATACCTGTGCGAGTAATTTATGCGGTAAGGCTGAAGTCATAGGATGTTTTTTATTGACAATAAGGCGCTATAAATACGCGAAATCTTATCACTATAAAGCGTTCGACATATTAAGCGTTCGACATATAAACAGTCGAAATGTTAAGTTATCGACATATTAAGAGATAGTCGCCAAGATGAAAAGTGTTCTTTTGCTATTAATGTTTGAGAAAAAAGAGGCCAAGCTAGCGACAGATAACTTTTTGCATTGATATTGCCTTTATATTAGCCGTGCTTTACCTCCTGCAGTTCTCATTCTTTTCTCCCTGTGAGATGTTTTTTTATTTTTACAGGCAGAAAAACACAGGTAACCAAGGCTAGTGTGCATGTTTTCGCGCTAAACGCTTTAAATTATCGATAGCTTCAGATGATTTTGTATAGGCGAGGACAATTTCTCTGGTCAGTTGTAAGCCAACTATCGGTCTAAACACTACGTCACTGCGCTTAATAATTTCACTATGTGCCGGTAAAAATGCACAACCTAAACCGGCATGTACCAAACCCAGTGCATAATCTATGGTGGTAATTTTTGCTCGCACATCAAGACTAATACCCGCCAGCGCTAAAGTGTCTTGTAAGTTATTCCAAGCACTGCAAGGTGTGCGTTGAATAAAAGGTAAGCCATCGAGTTGCTTTAACGTTACGGTATCCTTGAGTGCTAATACGTGATCGTAAGGCAATACCAGCAAGTAGTCTTCTTGCCACATCTTGATATATTGTTCACTCTCATGGAGTTCGTCTTTTAAAATAATACGCGCATCAACTTTATCGGTATGAGGGACTAAGGTCAGCTCAACCAAAGGATTGGCTGAGGTAAAATCTTTTAATAGCAGGCTCATGCGCTCAACACCTAAACCTCGGGTTACGCCTAAGTTAAACGGCTGTTTATCGGTTTTTTCTGAAAACACATTTTTGATTGCCCCCGCTTGTCCTAGCAGTTGCTTGGCTAACGGAAAAAGTTTTTCCCCTTGCTCTGACGGCGTTACACCACGTGCATGACGAATAAAAAGTTGCACACTAAGTTGTTGCTCTAATTGTGCGATTGCTGCCGATATTGACGGTTGGGCAATGAAGCAGGTTTTTGCCGCCGCACTAAAGCTTTTTAACTCGTAGACGGCAATAAAATAATTCAGTGATTTTAAATCCATAATAATCTTGGTTACTTTAGTGTTGTTATCGGTACTGTCATAGGTAACGTTATCAGAAGCGGTATAGGAAAAAACTATAGCAGATAAAGGAAAAGAATATTTTAACTTTGGCTGATTTTTGCTTATTATTTTTGTACTTTGTTTTGCATGCCTTTTTTTAGCTTTTGTTTGATAGCTTAAATCGTCTGGCAACACTAATTTTAAACTACAACCATAATAACTATCCCCGTGGAGATATGATGTCTGATCGCAATCAATTGGTGAATGAAAATTTTATCAATTTTGTTCGAGCACGAACTTTACCTGAATCAAGTTGTGCTTTAAGCCCTAATGATGTTGGACTAAGTTCAGCTGAAGTGATTGACTTATTTGAAACGCAAGTCATGAGTCGCCACCTTGATTTACAGTCACGCGTGATGCAGAAAAAAGGTCAAAGTTTTTATACTATTGGTAGCTCTGGCCATGAGGGTAATGCCGCTTATGCCAAGGCATTTCGCCCAACAGATATGGCTTTTTTACATTATCGCAGTGCCGCGTTTGTTATACAGCGTAGTAAGCAAGTGCCCGGACAAACCATTTTATATGACATGTTATTGTCATTTGCGGCCTCAAAAGATGACCCTATTTCTGGTGGTCGTCATAAGGTGCTTGGTAGTAAAGCACTCGCTATTCCGCCACAAACTAGCACCATAGCTTCACATTTACCCAAAGCTATGGGTGCTGCTTTTAGTATTCCGCTAGCCGAGCGTTTAGCCCATCAAGGCGAAATTCCAAACGATGGCGTGATTATTTGTAATTTTGGCGATGCATCATCGAACCATTCCACTACACAAGGGGCAATTAATAGCACAGCTTGGGCAGCCTATCAGTCGATTCCTATGCCGATTGTTTTTGTCTGTGAAGATAACGGCATTGGTATTTCAACCGCAACCCCAGAAGGTTGGATTGCGGCTAATTATGAAAACAGAGCCGGTTTAACTTATCTCTATTGTGATGGCTTGAATATTTTAGATACTTACCAAACCGCCAAAAAAGCTGAACGTATTGCTCGAGAATTGCGTAAACCGGTGTTTTTACATATTCGCACCGTGCGTATACTGGGCCATGCGGGGTCTGACGCTGAGTTTGTTTACCGTGATATGGCGGATATTACCGCAACAGAATTTCAAGACCCGCTATTACACACGGCGCGTATTATTCTAGAAAACAATCTGTTAAATCCAGAAGAGCTGATTGAAATTTACCAAGATGTTGAAAGTCGTATTGCGGTGATTGCTGAAAATGCCGCTAGCAAAGACAAGCTGACGAGCGCTGAGGCGATAATGGCGAGCATTGTACCTCAGGTGCATAAAGCACCAAGTTCAATCGCGGTGAGCGAGGAAACGCGCAAAGAAATTTTTAAGCATGAACAACATAATCTGCCTAAAAAACAGCATTTAGCAAAATTGATTAATTGGACCTTGATGGACTTGATGGCTGAATACCCTAATATTGTGATGTGCGGTGAAGATATTGGCAAAAAAGGTGGTGTTTATAACGTGACGGCTAAACTATGCGAACGTTTTAGCAAGAACCGAGTGATCAATACCCTATTAGATGAGCAAACGATTTTAGGTACCGCGATTGGTTTAGCGCATAACGGGTTTTTACCTATCCCTGAAATTCAATTTTTGGCTTATGTGCATAACGCGGAAGATCAAATTCGTGGTGAAGCGGCCACCTTGCCATTTTTCTCCAATGGCCAATTTACTAACCCTATGGTGATCCGCATTGCGGGTTTAGCTTACCAAAAAGGTTTTGGTGGTCATTTTCATAATGATAACTCTTTTGCTGTATTTCGCGATATTCCTGGCTTGATCATCGCTTGTCCGTCAAATGGCGCAGATGCGGTTGAAATGATGCGCGCCAGTGTGCGCTTAGCGCAAGAGCAGCAACGCATGGTGATATTTTTAGAGCCGATAGCCTTATACATGGCGAAAGACCTACATCAAGAAGGTGATGGCTTATGGACTTTTGAATACCAAACGCCAGCATTGGCAGACAAGCGCATTGATTTAGGCGTTAAGGTTGCCGGCTCAGGTAAGCAAGTGTGTATTTTAACTTATGGCAATGGCAATTATTTATCGCGCCAAGCACAAGCAAAACTAGCCAAGCAGGGTATTGAAGCGCGCGTGGTTGATTTACGTTGGTTAGCACCGCTAGATGAACAAGGTATTTTGGCGCAAGTAAATGCTTGTGAGCATGTGCTTATTGTCGATGAATGTCGTCAAACGGGCTCAATTAGCGAAGCCTTAGTGACCTTAATTCATGAACAAGCAAGCAAGATCGCTAAAATTAAACGTGTTACCGCCAGTGACAGCTTTATTCCTCTTGGCGCGGCGGCTTATGAAGTGTTGCCGTCGGTGGAAAATATTGTCGATGCTGCCAAGGAGATTTGCCAATGAGTTCGTCAGTTAAAAATAGCGCTGAAACAAGCGTCAAAAAAAAGCATAACAGCAAGCAAAGAGCGGTAGTTATTTGTCCTGGCCGTGGTACCTACAATAAAGAAGAATTGGGTTATTTGCAGCGTTTACATAGTGATAAAACTGAAATAATTTCATTGATTGATGATTTTCGTGAGCGCCAAGGACAAATAAAAGTCGCTGAACTTGACGGTATGGAAAATTACAGCATGCGTACACATACGGCTGGCGAAAATGCCTCTGCGCTTATTTATGCTTGTGCGCTAGCCGACTTTCAAGCGATTAATAAAGACCAGTTTGATATTGTTGCGGTGACAGGAAACTCTATGGGTTGGTATATTGCGTTAGCGGTTGCCGGCGCTTTAAAGCCAGATAAAGCTATCGAGTTAATTAATACCATGGGCTCGATGATGACAAAAGGGCTTATTGGCGGGCAAATGATTTACCCGATCATTAACGAAGATTGGCAAGTTGATCCAGCGCAAGAGCAAAAAGTAATGCAATGGTTGGCACAAGCCAATCAACAAAGTGATTGTGAAGTTTATCTGTCAATTAAGCTCGGTGGCTACCTTGTTTTTGGTGGTAATAAAGCGGGTTTAAAAGCCTTAGAAAATTTACTGCCTGTGATGCAAGACCGCTACCCTATGCATTTGTTTAACCATGCGGCTTTTCATACGCCGCTGCTTGATGAAGTGTCAAAACGTGCGATGTCGTTAATGTCAGCTGAACTGTTTAATGCCCCTGAAATACCCTTGATTGATGGTTTAGGACAGGTATGGCAACCTTATAGTTGTGATGCTGAGCAGTTATATCACTATACGCTTGCTACCCAAGTGGTTGAGCCTTATAACTTTTCAAAAGCGATAGAAGTGGCCATTAAAGAGTTTGCGCCAGATAAGCTGATTATTTTAGGCCCTGGTGCGACCTTAGGTGGCGCTGTAGCGCAAAGCTTGATCAGTCATCATTGGCTTAACTTACAAAGTAAGGCTGACTTTATCGCTCAGCAAAAACAAGATCCCTTTATACTCGCTATGGGTTTAGCAGAACAACGTACAAAGGTTTTAACATAAGCCTTATTTCGACAGATATTATTGGAAGATAAGTAGCGTTTACAATTTTTGTGTAAAATAAAATAGCCGAAAAAATATTTATTTTATACAATAGACAAAAGCAATTTCCGTTTCGAGTTAATTAATGATCACAAGCCGTAAAAAAAATGAAGCAGAGTTAGTACTCGCGTTTAAAGCATTACTAAAAGAACAGTGCTATGGCTCACAAAGTCAACTTGCTGAGGCATTAGCCGAGCAAGGCTTTAAGAACATGTCGCAGGCGAAAATTTCGCGCTTGTTATCTAAACTTGGCGCAGTGAAAATGCGAAATGCGAATGATCAAGTGGTCTATATTCTGCCAGATGAGTTAGCCGTACCCAAATCAAAGCAAGCTATTCAATCTGTGGTGATGAGTGTCAAACATAATAATATGCAGATTATTTTAAAAACAGGGATTGGTGGCGCACCATTAATTTCAAGAATGCTAGATAGTTTAGGTGAATCAACCGGTATTTTAGGTACGTTAGCAGGTGACGACACCATATTTATTGCACCAACAGATATTACTCGTATTGATGAAATAACCAGAGATATCAGTTTGTTGTTAGGTGTTTCAACCCAATAGTTTTAAGCTATCAGCTATCAGCTATCAGCTATCAGCTATCAGCTATCAGCTATCAG